>JAHEDF010000388.1 GCA_024641365.1 Planctomycetota bacterium
CCTGGTGGCTTAAATCGTAAGCGCGCTGGTTTCGAAGTCCGTGACGTTCATACCTCCCACTACGGTCGTATTTGCCCAATTGAAACGCCTGAAGGTGCAAATATTGGCTTGATTGTATCGCTGGCAATTTATTCGGCAGTAAATGAATATGGATTTTTGGTTACTCCTTATCGCAAAGTAGCCGGCGGAAAAATTTCTGACGAAATTCATTACCTAATGGCTGACGAAGAAGCGGAAGCGCGTATTTGTCAGGCAACTGTGCCAATGGCTGACGATGGTAAAATTATTCCTGAAATTGTTCAGGTACGTTTTGCTGGTCAATTTACTGAAGTTGCAACGAATGAAGTAACTTACGCTGACGTCTCACCAAAACAAATGATTGGCGTGTCGGCGGCTTTAATTCCATTCTTAGAACACGACGACGCGAACCGTGCACTCATGGGTGCGAACATGATGCGTCAAGCGGTGCCACTGCTGATCAGTGAAAAACCGTTAGTCGCAACCGGCATGGAAGTCGAAATTCCAAAATCTTCATCGATGGTTGTTATTGCTGAAGAAGATGGCGTCGTCACTTCAGTCGATGCACGTCATATTACGATCAATGGCCGTAAATATGAAATGCGTAAGTTCCACGGTTTGAACGAACGTACCTGCTTAAACCAAACGCCTATTGTGAAGCCAGGCGATGAAGTGAAAAAAGGACAGATCATCGCTGACGGCGGTGGCACTGATAATGGTCAATTAGCACTTGGCAAAAATATTTTAGTCGCGTTTATGCCCTATGACGGCTTCAATTTTGAAGACGCCATTGTGGTCAATGAACGCTTATTAGCAGAAGATCGCTTTACCTCGATTCACATCGAAGAATTTAAAGTAGAAATTCGCGAAACGAAATTGGGCAAAGAAGAATTCACGCGCGAAATTCCAGGTCGTAGTGAAGAATCACTACGCAACTTGGATGAACGCGGCTTCGTGCGCCCAGGTACGTTAGTCAAACCAGGCGACGTCTTGGTTGGCAAAGTAACGCCAAAAAATAAGAGCGAACTCAGCCCAGAAGAAAAATTATTACACGCCATCTTTGGTCGCGCTGGTGAAGACGTGCGCGATGACTCAATGGTGATGAAGCCAGGTATTCGAGGCGTGGTTACCGCTGTGAAGCGTTTCCAACGACGCGCTGCGCTGACTGAAAAAGATAAAAAGGAAGAACAGTCACGCATCAAAGTGATCGAAGATCGCTTCATGAAGCAAATGGCTGAATTGGTGCGCGAAAAATTCACGCAAATTTGGGAAGTTGCTGGCGCTAACGTTGTAAACATTGAAACCGGTGAAGTTGTTGAATTCGCACCGTCGATGAGTGACGACGAAGTCATGAAATTACACAAAGAATTGCCAGTAACGGCACTCAACTTTGTAGGTTCTAAACGCCGTCGTGCACGCTCCATTTACGATGAATTCGATCCGCGGGTTGATGACATCAAACACGCTTGTGAAAAAGAAATCGTCAACGCAAAACGCGGCGACGATTTACCAACCGGCGTGCTCGAAATGGTAAAAGTATTCGTGGCACGTAAATTGACCTTGAAAGTCGGCGACAAAATGGCCGGACGTCACGGTAACAAAGGTGTTATTTCCACCATCGTGCCTGAAGAAAATATGCCGTTCTTGGCTGATGGTCGCACCATTGATATTGTTCTAAATCCGCTTGGCGTGCCTTCACGTATGAACGTCGGACAGGTTTTAGAAACCCATTTAGGTTGGGCTGCGAGAACGTTGGGCATTCAATGCTTCACGCCGGTATTTGATGGCGCTGATGAAGAAGAAATTCGCGACATGCTCAAAGAAGCGAATCTGCCAGTAGAAGGTAAAATTCATTTACACGACGGCCGCACTGGCGAACGCATGCACCAAAAAACCACCGTTGGTATTTTGTACATGCTGAAGTTGCACCACTTGGTCGAAGACAAATTACATGCCCGTGCAACTGGTTCGTACTCATTAATTACGCAACAGCCATTGGGCGGAAAAGCCCGTTTCGGCGGTCAGCGTTTCGGCGAAATGGAAGTGTGGGCGTTGGAAGCTTACGGCGCTGCACATGTATTGCAGGAAATTCTCACCGTCAAATCAGACGACGTCGATGGTCGTACGCGCATTTACGAATCGATGGTGAAAGGCGATGGCTCTTTGACCTACGGTACACCAATGGCGTTCGAAGTGTTGATGAACGAAATTCGTGGCTTGGGCTTGGATATTCGTCTGCATCGCCCAGAAGATATGTCATTTGATTCCGCACCAGCCACGCTCGATTTCGGTATGGCCGGTGGTGAATCCATTGCTCCAGATATTGAATTTGTGGCCGAACCTGAACCAGAACCAGCCGACAGTGGCAGTTCAGACGACGAATAACCGTAGCGATCAGCGGGGATTTTCCCTGCTGATCATTGGCGGTTTGCACTCTTTTCCTCTTTACGGGAATTAAAGCACATGATCGACATGCTCGACCCGACGACCCTGCAAAGCCCTGACTACAATGCGGTATCCATCCGCTTGGCGTCACCGGAAGTTATTCGCTCTTGGAGTCAGGGTGAGGTCAAGCGCCCAGAAACGATTAATTATCGTAACTACAAAGCAGAACGCGATGGTTTGTTCTGCGAAAAAATCTTTGGACCAACCAAAGACTGGGAATGTTTCTGCGGTAAATATTCTGGCGTAAAATACAAAGGTATCGTCTGCGAAAAATGTGGCGTGTTGGTAACCCATAGCCGCGTTCGCCGCGAACGCATGGGACACATTAATTTAGTCTCACCTGTTGCTCATATTTGGTTCTTCAAAACCATGCCATCACGCTTGGGCATTTTGCTCGGCATGAAGTCATCGAACTTACAACAAGTTGTCTACTTCCAAAAATACATTGTAACCGACCCAGGCACCACGCCGCTCGAATACATGGAAGTATTAACCGAAGAACAATACCGTAAGGCACAAGAAAAATACGGCGACGACTTCAAAGCCATGATGGGCGCTGAAGCGGCTCAAGAATTAATTCGTCACTTAGACATTGAACGTTTAATTAGTGAATTACGCGAAGAATTAGCAGCAACACGCGCGAAACAAAAAATCGAAAAAATAATTAAGCGTTTAAAATTAGCAGAAGAATTAAAGTCATCTGGAAATGACCCGCAATGGATGGTGATGACCACCGTTCCCGTAATTCCACCAGATTTACGCCCATTGGTTCCGCTCGAAAACGGCAACTTTGCCACCAGTGACTTAAACGATCTCTACCGTCGCGTTATCTACCGTAACAATCGTTTGAAAAAGTTGGTCGAATTAAATGCGCCAAGCATTATTATTCGCAACGAAAAACGCATGTTGCAACAAGCCGTTGACGCGCTGTTTGATAATGGTCGCTGCCAACGTGCCGTGTTCGGTTCCGGCAATCGCCCGCTCAAATCGTTAACCGACATGATCAAAGGGAAGCAAGGTCGCTTCCGCGAAAACTTACTTGGTAAACGCGTCGACTACTCGGCACGTTCGGTTATCGTCGTTGGTCCACGTTTAAAACTGCATCAATGCGGTTTACCAAAATCAATTATTTTAGAATTGTTCCAGCCATTCATTATTCGCGCACTCAAAGAACGCGGCTATGCAGAAACCGTTAAAGCAGCGAAGCGTAAATTAGAACGTCGTGACGAAGAAGTCTGGGAAGTCTTAGACGACGTGATCAAAGGTCGCGTGGTCATGTTGAACCGTGCACCGACGCTTCACCGCATGGGTATTCAAGCGTTCGAACCAGTGATGATTGATGGTAACGCCATTCAATTACATCCGTTGGTTTGTCAGGGCTTTAATGCTGACTTCGACGGCGACCAAATGGCTGTCCATTTACCATTGTCTATTGAAGCGCAAACCGAAGCACGTGTATTGATGTTGTCGACCAACAACATTTTCTCTCCTTCGAACGGCAACCCAATTATCTCTGCTGACCAAGACATCGTGCTTGGTTGTTACTTCCTGACGTTGGCAAAAGAAAACCAACTCGGTGAAGGCAAAGTATTTAGCGGCTATAGCGAAGTTTTAATGGCGCTCGACACCAAGGTTATTGGTCTGCACAGTTTAGTGCGCATTCAATTACCGAAGGGCATGCTCATTGATGATGGCGGTCCGGCGAAGAAGGCGTTGCCAAAAACCACCCTCATTGAAACGACTCCTGGTCGTATGATTTTCAATGAAGGTCTGCCTAAAGGTATGCCTTTCTATAATAAGACCCAGGATAAGGGCGGTCTGCGTCGCGTAATTGCAGACTGTTTTGAATACCTCGATCGTCGTAGCACCATTGAAGTGCTCGACTCGATCAAGGACCTTGGTTTTACCTATTCGACGCAATCAGGTATGACTTTCGGTGCGTCTGACCTGTAGGTACCAGAAGAAAA
>JAHEDF010000389.1 GCA_024641365.1 Planctomycetota bacterium
TGCATTAGCACCATGTAATTTAAGAATACCAAGACTTTGCGCGGGTATGCCATTCACTCGAATCATGCTGGCTAAGTCAGCAAAACCGTCCTCAACTATAGCCACATCTGATAATTTTATGGGGGTTCCGCCTTGTGTGCCGACGACTAAATTATTCATTGCCGTTAGGTCGAGTGCTTCGCCCATTACACGCACATTTAATTCGCTACCACTTACCTCTAATTGACCAGCTGGGAGTTCAATGTTTTCTCGGTTCAGTGCATCTAATACATTATCAATAGTGAGGCCGCGACTTGATAAGCGCGGCCCATCAATCCACACACGAATATTACGATCCCGCCAGCTGCCTAAATAAACTTCACCGACTCCTGGGGTTACTTTTAATTGATCGCGAATTTGGTAACGAGCGACATCTGCTAAGACACGGGCAGGAAATGCGCCAGTCAGACTTAAATACATAATTGGCGAATCGTCGGTATTGTATTTACGGACAACAGGCGGATCCATGTCGCGAGGCAATTGGCCTAATTGTTGCGCTACCTCGGCCTGTACATCTTGTAACGCATTATCAATGTTGCGAGAAATAGGGAATTCGAGTTTTATTTCCGCGCTCCCATGACGCGAACTCGATTCCATTTTTATTAAAGATTCGACTTGTGACAAATCCTCTTCTAAAATTTCAACAATATCATGTTCAATAATTTCTGGTGAAGCGCCTTCCCATTTGACTGACACTTGAATAGTTGGGCGATCGATATCGGGATATTGGCTAACCCCAATTTTATACCACGCCACGGCGCCAAAGAGCACGACCAGTGCCATGAGCATCCAAGCCATCACCGGTTTACGAATGCAGGCGTCGGTGAGTCTCATTGTTGAATGGTCGTTCCCGCAGCAGGTTTTTCAGCGTTCTTGGGAATTGCTGGTACTAAAAAATGTTTAATGCTGACCTGAGCTTGATCATAAAGGGCAGCTGCTCCACGTACGACTAATTGTTCACCGACGGCTAAACCTGATTTTACTTCAACAAGTCCATCTGCAGTTCGCAGTCCAATTTGTAAAACACGTTCTTCCACACGTTGATTTTCGCCGTCGACAATTGCGACGTATGCTAAAAAGCCACGTTCACTTGGCCTGATAGCAGCAACAGGAGCAACAATAGTTTCCACAGTTGTAATTGGCACTGAAATGCGCGCAAAACTGCCGGGCACTAATTTATCTTGTGCGGGGTCTTCAACTAGTGCAGATATATCAACAAGGCGTGTTTCAGGATTAGCGCCGGCACCGATATGGGATATTTTAGCGCGATATTTGTACTCATTATTAACGGTGGAAAACGTCAGGAAATTTCCCACTGCCATACGCGCCGCGTCATGTTGGGGAATATGACATTTTACTAAAAGGGGATCTCGTCGTTGTAGGGTGGCTAATAGAGTTCCTGTTTCCACATATTGCCCGGTTTGCACTAAGCGATTTTGTAAAATGCCGGCAAATGGGGGACGTACTTGTGCATCCTGTAAATCTAATTCAGCCATAGCTAATTGTGTCTTCGCTAAATCACGCTCAGCAGTTAATGAAGCGACGCGTGCAACGGCATTTTGTAAATCTTCTTCACGTACTAATCCTGGATTGTCGCGATTTACTTTTTCACGACGTGCAACAGCACCTTCAGCATCTACCAACATTGCATTTGCTTTTGCTAATGTCGCTTTGGCGGCTTCAACCGCCAAGCGATACCGTTCTGGCTCAATTTCTACTAAGATACGATCAGTAGTTGCCTGTTCACCTTCTTGAAAATGAACCGCCGTAACGCGACCTGGTACGCGACTAATTATACGGACATTTTCAAATGGATGCACTGATCCGACTGCGTGAATAAAATACGTCACATCGCTGTGTTGCACCGGCATGACTTCAACCGGAAATAAAACACGGGTACGTTTAGATTTACCAGCAGACGGTTCCTTTTCTCCGCATCCAACAATTAATAAAGTGAACAAAACGAGCACACAATATGTTCCCCAGTGGAGTGCGCTTTTTTCATTAGGCGCGATCATGGCTTACTTTCTGCTGAAGCGGATGAGTCAGGATCGTGGGTACCAGAAGGCCAGCGACCAAGCGCTTGTTCCACGGTTAATGTCGCCTGTTGCGCAGCGAAGCGACTTCTGGTTAATTCAATATCAGCCTCAAAGGCAGCAACGGTTGCATCCGCTTGCTCTAAAGCAGTTGCAAGACCCTGCGCAAATCGTGCTGCTGTTTCTTTGGCATTTTCTTGTGCGACGCGTTGGCGAACTTGTGCTTGTTCCATTGCAGCTAGTGCAGTTTCCAAATCTCTGAGACCATTGCTAATTTCTAAGCCAACATGTCGCTGTGCCGCTTGTGCTTGTAAATGGGCTGTGCGTGCACGCGCAGCTAATACTTCACGCAATCCATAGCGCGCACCGCCATCGTACAGTGTCCATGTTGCAACAATGGAAGCGCGATAGTCATTACTATATTTTTCATAACTGCGATCATCGTCATAGGTGGTTTCAGCGCGAAACGATAATTTTGGCAGCGAATCAGCGACGGGTTCCTTGGCTGCAATCGTTTGTGCCTCAGCACTGAGCATTAATGCTTTAATATCAGCGCGATTTTTTTCTGCTTCGGTTAATAATGCAGTGTAGGCACTGGCGATTGGTGTGACCATTCCCGGATCTTGCAAGGTTGGTAGCTCAGCATTTTTATCTAATTGTTGTGGCTGAGCACCTAAAATGAAAAATAATATATGCCGCGATTTATCGGCGCCATTTTTTGCACGAATTAATTCTGTGCGTGCTGTCGCTGATTCTAATTCGCTGCGCGTGACGGTTGAGCGATCTGCTAATCCGGCTTCGCTACGAATACGTGCCTGTCGCAAAGCTTCATCTGCAACCTGTAAGCGTTTTTCTGCTGCTGTGGTGACCGCGCTCGCCGCTAGCGCGATATAAAAAGCGTTAGCCGTTTCGAAGGCTAAGCCGCGACGTAATTCGTGTGCTTGTAGGGTATCGGCTTCATACCAGCGTTTAGCACTGCGAATACGAGGTACGGAAGCTGGGTCAAATAATTGTAATTCAGCACGTATATTGCCTTGGGTGGATTCCCCATCGTGCTTCGACCATGGCGTATATTGACCATAGAGGGTTAGCTGTGGTAGTAATTCCGCATAGGCAACCCGCCATGCGCCATCAGCCTCTGCTAATCGCTCGCGAGCGATTGCGGCATTTTCGTTGGCTTTTTGCGCCTGATAAATTGCATCGCTGAGCGATAATGGTTCAGCGGCATTTGCGGTAACGGCCGCAAAAAGTAAACAACAGGGTAAGAGGGCGAACTTCATAAACTGCAATCGTATGTCTACGTACTATCTTCGGCGAGACAATGGGCGCAGTGCTAATTCCAAAGCTATATACAAAGTAGCCACACCGACAATGTATAAGTCTTGGTACCATAATGTTAGCATTTTATGCGCTGCCTTGTGCGTTTCTGATAGTACTAATGAATTTGACCAATAGTGCGGCTTGGCAGACATGAGCAGGGGAATGATCTCTGGGTCATTTTTAGTCGAGTGAACTCAAAATAAATGAGTGTCTCAATGCTAATCAGCTAATTAGTGCATTTCACCCTGTAAAATAGACGTATTCAATACAGCTTAACCGCCGAGAACACCGAGAACGCCGAGAATGTTTAGTGGCAATTCACCGAATTTCCCGCACCATTTTTCGGTCAATTATTCTGACAATTTATAGGATCTGTACGTGTAAATGTGATGCCTTATCTCCGCGGCGTACTCGGTGGTTAATGCTCGATTGGTGCGATTTTTACAATCTTTCAGAAACACTCACATAAACACGGTTGTTAGCCGAATAGCATTGTGAGTGTCTTCTTATCGATTTTTTTTTCGCGGCGGCTATTGAACATACTCCGGATAAAGGCATTAAAATTTATAAAGAGTCTAAAACGGGTACCGTTGTGGAAAGCGGTAAAATTTCAGGCATGACAGTGGGATTTGATGGTTACAACAGGCACATGCTCATTCGCGCTATGCTCCTAAGTTTCGTTCTATGCCACGGTCTCATTGGAGCGGACTATGTTAGTGAAGCGGCCTTGCCGACTGGTTGGCCTGCGCCAGGAGAGCCAGGGCAGATTAATGTCGCTGAGTTACCTGCTTATCGTGCAGCCGAGGGCCCAGGATTCTGGCCCTTATTTGCCCATATTAGCATGGGAAAGATCGCAATGACCGCACCGGTAACGATGCCTGCCGACAGGAATCCTGAATCAGGAATAGGGACCATGCGCTTTCTCTATCCGACTACAGATACGGCCAAAGGTCCTGAAACGGCTGCCGTTCGCGTTGTTGATGTGCAGCCTCAGATGGTGTTACGAATAGCATGGC
>JAHEDF010000390.1 GCA_024641365.1 Planctomycetota bacterium
GCCTAAATCTAATTCATCATCACTATTTAAATCGACTGCAGCTTCCGCTTCGGCTAATTCGCCAGCGTGAAATGTCATGCGGGCACGGCCAGTTTTAACGATGTCTTTTTCCTTGAGCTGCACGCGCTCGGTTAATTTGAGATCGCCAACCCAAGTACCGTTAGAACTGCCAAGATCTTCGACGTACCATTCGCCCATTTCATGGACGAAGGCGCAATGTTCACGCGAGATAGAGCTGTGCTTTATCGGCAGGTCGCAGTCTGAGGAGCGCCCCACCACCATGCGATCCTTGCTCAGCGCCGATCGCGTATAGCCTTCGGCGCCCTTGATGCGAATAGTTATGAAGGCCATGGCGTCCCCTTGCCCTTCAAATACCTGACTTAACGCACTGTTCAAGCCAAGGCGGCGCGTTTTTCCCGATTCGCCGTCTGAGACATCCACCCACCGGGTTAGATCATTCCTGTGCAACAACTCACAACTATCGACGAACAACGCGCTTTCTCCACTACAGCACGCCAAAATGGCAAGCGTATTGGCTTTGTCCCAACCATGGGCGCCTTGCACAAAGGGCACTTGAGTCTGATCGAACGGGCTCGAGCTGTTTGTGATATTGTGGTGGCATCGGTGTTTGTGAATCCAACCCAATTTGACAATCCGGCCGATTTCGAGGCCTACCCAGCGACTTTGGCCGACGATTTGGTCAAACTAGGGGCGGCTGGCGTTGATGCCGTTTTTACGCCAACAGTCGATCAAATGTTCCCCAATGGGTATTGTACATTTGTCGAGCTTGTCGGTCCACTGACCGATAAATTATGTGGCGTAGCTCGCCCAGGACACTTTCGCGGTGTTGCTACGGTAGTTAATAAATTATTTAATATTGTCCAACCACACGCCGCTGTTTTTGGTGAAAAAGATTTGCAACAAGTGTTAATAATTAGTCGCATGGTCAAAGATCTGGAAATGCCAATTGAAATAATTATTGCAGATACGATTCGTGATCCAGATGGTTTAGCAATGTCGAGTCGCAATGCCCGTCTTGATAGTGGCGGACGGAAAAAGGCATTAGGTTTACCAAAAGGTATGGAATTAGCGCGACGTGCCTATCGTCAGGGTGAAACAAATGCCCTCAAATTATGCGAACATGTCTATAATGAATTATTAGTATTTGATGGAGTAGAAGTGGATTATTGCGATGTAGTCAGCTTAAAAGGTTTTGAAGAAAAAGAAATTGCTGATGATTCGTGTTTTGTTGCAGCGGCAGCTTTTGTTGATGGTGTTCGCTTGATTGATCATATCCATTTAGCTGGTCCAGCAATTGAGGTGGCAGTTGATGAGTAGCAATCAAAGAGCCTTTCGTTTGAAGGGACTAAAATCTTTGATGGTTTTATTATCTGTAATGGAACGAGTGCGCTAAATGGTCGACGTTTTTCAGGGCATGAACGAGCACCAACGTGAGGCAATAGCTTCACTAAATGGTCCTTTATTAGTTGTTGCTGGCGCAGGGTCGGGAAAAACGCGCGTAATTACCCACCGTATTGCCAATATTATTCAGCAAGGCGTGCGTCCAGACCGCATATTGGCAATAACCTTTACCAATAAAGCTGCTGGCGAAATGAAGGAACGTGTTGAAAAATTAATTCATGTAAAAACACCATGGATTACCACCTTTCACAGTGCTGGACTTCGAATTCTAAAGCTAGAACAAGCGCATACAGGCTTTCAGCATCCATTTACAGTCATGGATGAGGACGACAAAAAGCGACTCTCGAAACGAATTTGCAAAGAGTTAAAAATAGACCCCAAAATGATAGATCCGCGAAAAATTACTTGGCGCATTAGTCAGTGGAAAAATCAATTGGTTGATATCCATAAAGTAGAGCCAAATGATGATTTAGATATGTGGGCACAAAAATACCATCATTTTTATTCTGGTATTTGCCTGGAAGAATGCCTAGTCGATTTTGACGATTTATTAGTGATGCCGGTGCGGTTATTTGAAAAGAATGAAGAGATTCGCAAAAAATATGTTGAGCGATTCCCCTATATATTAATTGATGAGTTTCAGGACACCAACCAGGTACAATATCGATTCATTCGCTTGTTGTCCGATCATATGAATATTTGTGCAACGGGCGACCCAGACCAAGCTATCTATGGGTGGCGTGGTGCTGACATAGAAAACATTTTAAATTTCGAACGCGATTTCAGTGGCTGCAAAAGTGTTTTATTGGAGGAGAATTATCGTTCGACGAAAACTATTTTGCGTGCTGCCCAAGGCGTGGTGTCGAACAATACCAAGCGCAAAGATAAAACTATACGCACGGCAAATGGCGAAGGGAAACCGCTGCAATTATTGGCGGTTGATGATGAAATGGACGAAAGCCTGGCGGTAGCTGCGGCAATAGATCGTATGCAGCAACAAGGTCGCAAGTTGAGTGATATGGCGGTCTTTTATCGCACGAATGCCCAGTCACGCGTCTTAGAAGATGGATTGCGTCGTCGTGGTGTTCCGTATCGCATTGTTGGTGGCACACGCTTTTATGATCGCCGCGAAGTCAAAGATGTATTGGCCTATTTGAAATTACTAATTAATCCACGTGACCGTCTTAGTTTAGAACGTATTGCGAATATTCCTAAGCGAGGATTAGGTGAAGCAACCTTAGGAACGTTTTTTAATTTAGCAGAAGAATTGGGCCGTCCATTTTTTGAAATATTAGAACAAGATGATTTACTAGATCGCGTAGCAGTTGGTCGAGCAGCAAAGCCGATGAAAGATTTGTCGCGTATTTGGCGTACGATTCGTAAATTACCGCTTGGTAGTCCAGAAGCATGTGTAACTGGAGTTATCGAATTAACTAATATTGAAGAATATTACCGTGTCACCGAAGAGCCAAGCGAAGCACAAGAGCGCGTCGCTAACGTACGCGAAATGATAACGGCTGCGCAACAATATCATGAGGGCAATCCAGAAGGGGGACTTCCCGGGTTTTTGGAATTAGTCGCCTTGGTTACCGATGCAGACATGGCGGCATCTTTTGAAGCGGGCGTAGACCAAGTGACTTTAATGACATTGCATGCCGCAAAAGGTTTAGAATTTGAATATGTCTTTATCACTGGCTGCGAACAAGGTGTTTTTCCATTGGAGCGACAAGGTCACATTGCTGATTTAGAGGAAGAGCGCAGATTAATGTACGTTGGCATTACACGCGCTAAACAAGAATTATATTTATCGCGCGCACGTTGTCGCATGCAATATGGGCAAACATTTAGAAATGAACCGAGTCAATTTTTATTAGAAATACCAGATGACTGTTTTGAATCACGTGATGCAACAGGGCGTCGTCCTTTACCAGACGGTGAAAACGTTCGCGGCACTGCCATAGCAAATCGTGAGCGCGAAGCGGGTTCCACCAACACGAAGTTAGTAGGTAAAGCCGCATTAGATGCGGCCCTAGCAATGGGCATAACAACAGGGCTTGATTTAAAGGGCGCTAATCGCCGGGAAAAACAAGCGTATTATGATGCGCCGGAAGTTCGATCTGACGATCCCTATATTCCTGGTGATCGCATTATTCACAGCATTTTTGGCCGCGGTACTGTTGCTGCTATGAAAGGCCCGGCAGACAAGCGCAGTATTTTAATTGAGTTCGATGTGCACGGACCCAAAGAATTACAGATGTCATTTGCCGCGAATAAAATTTCACCTGAATAGATATCTGAATGTAGATTAACCGTAGAGAGCGCAGAGGATGACTTTAAGAAAGTCTTGGTTAGATCCATTCTCTTTAAATGCCATCGAAACGTAAATGTCATTGTAGATTCAATGATTAAACTATCTCTGCGCCCTCTGCGGTTAATTGTCTTTTGGTGACGTTCATTTTTTAGGAATTACCGAATAGCATTGCCTCGGCGTAGTAAGTACCACAAAAGTATACGGCGATTAATTTGTATTCAACAAATTATCTAGGCGGCCATTATTTTCGGATAATAATTTTTCGGCTTGGTCGCAGGAACATGAGCGGTGATGCATCACGATGGCGGTTTTTGCTGAGTCGTTAGCACGTGCTAATAAATCAAAACTCGCCTTGCGATCTAATTTCGTTAATGTGGCAATAATGCGCGCAGCACGATCGCGTAATTTATCATTGGTGGCACGGACATCGACCATTAAGTTGCCATAGACTTTCCCTGCACGTACCATTAAGGCAGTAGAAATAGTATTAAGCGCTAATTTTGTCGCGGTACCGGCTTTCATACGCGTTGAACCGGTTAGAACTTCTGGGCCAGTTGGTAATATTATTAAGTGATCAACCGTTGATGGTTTATCAATGGACACACAGGTTATAAAGGCAGTGTGACAACCAGCTAATTTAGCAATGCGCGTTGCGCCAATTGAATAAGGCGTT
>JAHEDF010000391.1 GCA_024641365.1 Planctomycetota bacterium
CTGTTCAAATTTAGCGGGAACAAATTTTTCTTCTCCCGCAGACGCAAAAACACTACACATAACGAACACGAAAATTAGCGAGCAAGACTTCAACATGCGTCCTCCACAGGGCTCCCAGGAATGACGGCCATAACGCCACCAGGAAAACCTGAGTCAAGTGCCAGGGTAAACGGTTGTACACGTCACAGGTGCGAATGAATTGCCTCAGGTGACAAAAAAATGACGTACGTGCATGATACGTTACAAAGTTGTTACACAGGCGCTTATGTGTTGGACGAAACTGCCAGTAACTCCTGTATTTTTCTTATTTTTTCTCACGGCTTTAAAAAGGGATCATTTCGACACCATAGGACAGTCACTCACGCTGTGCTTATTTAGAGACAAATACGCATCTTTAGAGACAAATACGCATCATATCGGTTGTGCTGATTATTTGACGAGTCAATTACAGCTACATTTTGTTGCGTATTTTAATGAAGGGCACTCATAAGGCCATGCCTTTGCTGATCGGTAAAAGGAATGAATCTGATGTGATGTGCTATGTGCCAAAAGATTCTCTGCGCCCTTTGCGGTTAATCTGTCTTCGATTAAAAGTATTTTCCAGGGGAAACGCGATTATTAGCCGAATAGCATTGTCTCTGCATACTTTTGTTAGTCCGAGCATCAGATCAGGTGGAGAGGCTTTATGACACCAGATGCGATCCTTTTAGAACGATATTGCGCGGAACGTGATGCCGAGGCATTTACCGAACTCGTCCATCGTCATGCCGGGTTAGTCTTTGGTGCCTGTCGACGTATTTGCGGTAATAGCATATACGTGGCTATTATTTATCGACGTTCCTTACGAGCCTTGGTATCAATATACAGCCGTTCAACTTTTGTGCGTGCCCAGGGGGTTCGGCGTAGAAAAGTCAGGCTCGACTTCACCGAGGGATTTACGGTGAAACAGCGAATAGTAATAATGTCACTCAGCTCATCCCAGCCATAGACGTCTACCAAATAAGTAACGATTTGTTCTAAGGTCACTCCATGAAGGGGATCGTTTGCATGATTCTGTGGCGACATGGTATTAGTGTGAATTTTTTACATGAGAATGCAAAATGATAATTTTCTTATCTATAACTCATCCGCACAATACTGACGTCGATCAACTCGGTCTCGGCACGCCCCACGGTCGTTGCCAAAACCTCGAAATAGCTCTGCTACTCATTTGATTTTGTTGCCTAGCAGGCTGCTGAAAAAGTAGCCTGCGGGGGTTGAAGGGGGCCGTCTGGCCCCCTTCGGTTAAGAGTCTGTTTTAATAAATTGCGGGGCGACTGCACGTCGCCCCGCAATTTATTAAAACCTAGCAGGTTGGTGTTTTTAAGCAGCCTGCTAGGTGGATGCGCACGATCTGCTTCGTTGCTCTCGCCAGTTTTTTGGAGAAGAGTTCCTCGTCAAAAATGAGATCCGTACACTAACTATTTTAATGAAAGCGCATAACATAATTTTATTATTTTTCTGCAGCTTTAAGCCAAACTGTTATTCGTAGCCAAATAAAATAAACACATATCACTGTCTATTAAAGCAGCACAGATATGGTAAAAACACAACGTGATGGTTAGGGAGAATGCTCATTTCCTCAGCGCAGGCACAGCGAAGAGCACTATCGCAGACTCAATAATGACACTGTCACCAGCTTTCGGTGATGGTTTATTGCTACTAAGGCGAATAAACGCTAATAAGCATTACTATGCCTAATCCACGCTCCATTTTTGTTGTCCTTGCTATGTCGTCGACCCTCGTGGCCACCGCAGAGGAGACGCCCAGACCCGTTTTACTTGAAACGTTCACTTATCGCACACCACTTATCTCAAGCATATTATCGCCAGAGGCCAAAGCACGTTTGTTGCCTGATAATGTCATTAATATCTGGTGCTTGGCTGGTGGTGAATTTCAAGCGATTAATGATGATAGTACGTCGAGCCCAACTGGTGGATTAGAATTTTATAACGAAGGGGGATTTGGTATCGGCGATATTGATGTGCGCGCGGATATCGCCAAGCGCCCCTGGGTAGATGGTAGCGATTCGACTACAGCGCGCTTTTCCATCACATTTTTTAAACCATTTTTTGAGGGACCAACGTGGACCGCAGGTGCCCCGCGCGACGATGTCATGATTTTTCGCGTTGGTGCCGTTGCCACAGGCAGGTACAGCGTTCGTTTAGATGATCGCGAAGCAGGGAATGCCAACTCGCATTGGTTAGGGCAAACCGGACTGCGCATGGCCACCGGTCCGCTGACGTATTGTGACCTGACGCTTGGTCGCCAAGAAGATTATAGCGGGTTACGTGCCGCAGGGGCCTTGCATGTCCCTATTTTAATGCTGCATCCGAAAATTCGGGTATTCGCTTATGTCGAAGTCGGGCGCGGCGTTGGTGCGAAAGGTCAGGGCGACGACTTTATTGCTGGACTTGAGTTTCTCGGTGTGACGTTGTGATTCGGTCAAATAATTTTGTAATTTAAAACACCCACACACATTATAAAAGAAACGATAACTGATTACTATATGTAGGCGCGAGACTCCGCTGGCTTACTCTTTACTCAAAGCATCAATGCGCTGCTCAAATCGCTTCGGGTCCTGTTTATACAATTCTATCATTTTAAATAAGACATCTTCGCTTTGATCAGATCCACGATATTTTATCAGTCCGCTCACAATTTTATCGGGGGATTTGCCAACATCCATTTCTCCTTTTATGACTTTCGCCTCAGGAAAGCGGTCTTTCGTTAAAATATCCCATGGATCTGAGCTGAGTTGATTGTCAGCAGCTTCTGCAACGGATTTGGTTTCTTGCGCTTTTTCAGTTGGTTTTGTTTGCGGCGGTTTTTTAGCAGGTTTGGTTAATGGTGCTTTTTTAACAGGATTTACTTCTTGTGCTTTTTCAGCCGGTTTTGTTTCTGGGATCTCGATAATGGGCATAGCTTCAATATCGGCCATATTTCTCGGCATAATTAAATACGTGCCATTCATATCACCGTGATCATTCGGATCATGGATGACCAATAGCATCGGCACATGATCAGGGTCATTTTTTATTGTGTATATTTGTGTATGAACCTCAAAATAACCAGCGCTGAAGGTCCAAATCCTTTTCTGTACGGTTTTGCGAAATTCTAATGCCTCACCCTTGATTGAGAAAGTGAATTTGCCATAGCCCTCTCTGGCGGTTTTTATAAAACCTAAAACAACGGTCCAAATAGTCCAGTCACTTGTGTAATTTCGGTGATAAAAATCAATGATGCGTAGCTTTCGATTTTTGTCAGTAAAATCAATTTCACCCAACCGATGTTTATATTCATCTGGATCTGCAGGCGTGAATTCAATGGTATTGGGGAGCGATTTTAAATAACGCTCGGCTGCCGGAAGGTCAGAGTCTTTAAAAGACTGCACATTTATAAAATATTGTTTTTTTACATGTTCTGAATAATAATCATCAGGGAAATCTGTTTCCTTTTTAATTACCCGATAGTTCTCGCGATAACGCCCAATACATTTTAGCAAATCTTCCTTGGTTAAATTATGGGAATAGCGATCTTCACTTAATCGTACTATTTGATATGATGCACTCTTTGCACTTTCTGGGCGTGGTGCAAATGCATCAGTCGGAGGTTCACGCACGCTAGAACAACCGGTAATTAGCACGGCTACCCCCAATAACAGAAAGACCGGCGATGAGCGAGCTGTTGCTATCATTCCAGAAATTCCTTAGTCGAGCTCTTATGGTACACAGCGATATCATTCGTCGCACTGTACTTAGGCATGCCATACCGCAAGTCGATGCGTGACGGGAAATCCTATTACGGCGTTGCCGATAAACGCGCTTCAAGTTGCGTTAGGTAATCAGCCAATTGATTTGGATTACTTGGCGCAGTTAGCTCTCCCAGGCATTTTGGTGCAGCCTTTAGAGCGGTGACGATGCGTTCATGTAACGCACGTTGTCGCGGGCTTAACCACGACACCACTTGGTCAGTGTCTTTATGTGCGATGGCCGCATTAATTTTAATTGCTTGCAGTGCGGTGAGTGGCAAATAACCAAAGCTTGTTGCCCGCAATGAATATAAATGATCGGAAGGTTTTGCGGGTTTAACTTTATCGGTTAATCGTACGGCGCGTTCACCTACGTGCGATGTCGCTGTGGTTAATTGTTTATCGTCATGAGCAAAAACGGTAGTGGCACAGTGCATGGATTGTGCTGATGCGATCAATTTATCATAAGTGACTAACGCTGGATCATAGGTTACTACAACAACTTCTTGTCCATGTGCGAAGGCAGCATTTACATTATTTACACCGTTAATTGAACCGAGTTTTGCTTCACCAGTCCAGAAACAATGCATAGCAAAGGTAGCATTTTTCAAATCAG
>JAHEDF010000392.1 GCA_024641365.1 Planctomycetota bacterium
GCTAGCCTTGTGGCGCAGCGCGCGACGTTGTGCAGCTTTTCCACCTTTAGGTTCTTCAAAGAGCGACGCAAACATTTCGCTGCAGCGGCGCATTACTGGCAATCGCACGCCGTCGGCTGTCCATGCCAACGAATCTCCAGTCAGGGCAATTTCCATGGAGGAATAGCGCGTATGCGGCGCGGTGACTTCGGCCATTTTTTGATCAACAGAAATAGTATTACGATCAGATGGACCTAATTTCCCACCCGTTAACCAAATTGAAATACAATTATGATGATGTCCGAGCCCACCCGGATGATGCAACCCACTGATGGGCGTAATTACAGAGCGGTGTTTTTCTAACGGTTTGAGTGAATGAGAAAATTGGTAATCTTTTCCAGCCGTTAAAATTTGATAATTCAGCGAATGGACGCCATTGGCGAGATAAATAAAGGCACTGCGTTTAGGCGACATAATCGCTTCACTCGGTTTGTCCGCAGCATTGAGTGGAATCATGCATTCTAATAACGGCAACGAAATAAACGTGCCCATCATACGTAAGGTATGACGACGATTTATTAACCAGGATTGCGAGAGGAAATTACTCATCGATGTTTTCCTTGCGTTAGCGTTAGCGTTTGCGTATCAGTTCAGATTGAGCAACTATACGGACAATGTCGGCAACTTGGTAATTATGTTGTTTTGCGGTTTGCACGATGGCTAAAATATCATCGACATCATCAACTGTTAATACACGTCGTAGTGCGTAGGTGCAGATATGTTCAATAAAGGCACGGGCAATTTTATCACGATCTTCTAATAATAATTGTTTAAATTGATGGGCGTCAGCAAATGGACGTCCATCAGGCATCGCACTGGAGGGATTTACGGCGGGGTCTGCGCCTGTCCCAGATCCAACGCGTTCATGGGTACGCCATTGGCCGATAGCATCGTATTGTTCGAAGGCAAAACCAAGCGGATCGATACCGCTATGACACGATGCGCAGTTCGCATTTTGCGCATGTACATCAAGCCGTTGTCGCACCGTTACTTTTGGACTTTTTGGTGGCACCGGTTCAATCGGATCAACATTCGCCGGAGGGGGCGGTGGAGTTTTATTAAATATTGCTTCACTTAACCAGACGCCACGATGAACAGGACGGTGTCGCGTTCCGTCAGAGGTTAATCCCAGTACTGCTCCCATGGTTAATAAGCCGCCACGATGGTCATCGGCTTTTAATGCGATGCGTTCAAACCCACCATTTTGCGGCGTTGGCAGTCCGTAAAATTCACACAAGCGCGCATTGGCTACTGTCCAATCAGATTCAATGAAATGATCGAGTGATAAATTGTTCTTAAACAATTCACGGAAATATTCGATTGGCTCATTACGCATACTGGTCTCTAACCAGGCATCATATATGGGATACAGTTTCTTATCTGGCGGAAACATACCGACGCGGTGTAACTGCAACCATTGGCGTGCGAAGTCATCAATAAAGCGACTTGTTTTTTCATCAGCCAACATGCGATTAATTTCTCTGGTCAATCCATCGCCTGTGAACGTGCCATTTTTAACCGCTGTAAATAAAGCGGCATCAGGCATTGAACTCCACAAGAAATAAGACAAGCGGGTAGCAAGTTCAGCGTCGGTTAATTTTTCGCGTGGGGTTGGATCGCCTTCGACAATATAAATAAAATGCCGTGATGTGAGTACGCCCTGCAAGGCAACGCGATAGGCATCATTGATATTTTCACCGGCGGTGCGTTCATTCGCATAGGCAGATACATACACATCTAATTCGTCTGGTTTAACCGGACGCCGCCATGCGCGTTCGGCAAAACGATGCAAATTTTCTGCAACAACTTCTAAGGATGCGTCAGGTGGTGGTATAATATTTTGACGTAGCGATTTTTCTGCATCAGAAACTAATGGGCCTTCCCATTCAATCCAATCGAGCAATACCGTGGAAAATAATCCATTGCCTTTATCGTCAAACATCTGCGGTGCATTGGGATTGAGCAACAAGGTTTCACTGCTGTGAGTAAAAATGTAACCACTGCGACTGCCAAGCGCATTGCGAAAAGCCGCGCCCTGCCGACGGTCTACAACATCGGTTGAAACAACGCAGAAATGCAGATTAGCTGGCATTTCTAAAAATAATTCAAATTCATAGACTTGTGGTTTATCTTCAGGCGCCGCAAGATCGAATTCTAAAATGCCATCAACCGTTTCTTCGCTGGTGCGTTTGCCAATGCTTAAATGCGCAGTTTGTCCATCAGGTGGACGAATGCCGCTGGCTTGAATTCGTACTTTATAAAGTCCGCTGTGTTCCGGACCAGTTTTCCCAAACCAATTTGGCGCCAACGCTTGTTCCACATTACCTGGATATAATAAATAACGCAGCGGTCGTTTAATGCCAAACCGATTTAATAATTCCTGTTGTTGCTTGCCGCCCCCATAACGCAATTCGGCGGCTGTTTTGCGCACCGTTCGCGCTGCGCTAGCAGTAGTTGGAAAGGCCCGGTCTAAAATTAAATCCGCCGCACGATAATAACGGTCAACATGTGATGGGGATAATGATAATTGTGAACCAATGCGTTCAAAACCATGCCACAAGGTATCTTCGTTTAATTCCCCTGGTTTCGTTGGATCATAGCGCACGCCAAGTAAATCATAAACCGTATTTTGATATTCTTTGCGACTTAAGCGATAATGCGCCACCGCTGGACGAGCTGCCATGCGTGCGGCGCGACCTTCTTTGATGCGCGCATCAAGTAGCGTCACAAAAGAATTTATGGAACTCTTATCAGGTTGCTTTTCCTTTTTAGGTGGCATTTCTCCCGCATTAATAACTTCTAAAACTTCTCGCCAGCGATGGGCATCAATGCCTGCTTTGAATTCACGAGATAGTTTATCTATACGCAAATCACCTTTTTCTTTTTTCGGTCCATGGCAGTGAATGCAGTAGGTGTCTATGAAATGATCAAAAGTATCCGCGGCACTTAAAAGGCTAGAAAAACCACAATAGCCACAAAAAAGGAACGCGAGACAAGGAACGTACCATAGTTGACGAACCATACTTTTACTCCGAAATAGAGTGCACCAGTGAAACATGCTAATGCCTTCTCATACCGGTGCAAATTTTCTCTGTTGAGAGGAAAACAGCAAACTGATGTGTTGTGGCCAAAATGTTAAACAAGGAATTCACAGGTACCTACCGACAAACTTACTTGGTAGTACCATTTAGCCCATCTGGATCTGAGACCTAGTAGTTCAGATGTTGCTTAGTTACAATTAATTAATAACTAGATAAATGAAAAATAACGACGGTATTATTGGGGGATAAATTTTACCGATTATCGCATTCAAAGGTATTATAATTACGTATTACGCTGGTCTTGATCCCGAACGTAGACGTAATCCCACCATAAAACACAGCATGGCAAATGTGGCGAAGCCGCTGCCCAAACCACATCCACCGCCACTATTATTTTGACTGGCAACGCCAGGAGGCGGTTTGCCGTCATTGTTGCCACCATTAACGGAACGAGCACGCCCAAATCCAAGTGAGCTAACTGCTCCTGGAGTAGCTAATGTGAGATAGGCAAATTTACCGGTAGCGGTGCTTTTAATGGTACCGCCATTTAAGAATAACGCATCAATTGATTGATAATCTAAATTCGTCGTCAAATCACCCAGGCGAACGACGTAAGTAAATACCAATGTTGTAGTGGTTGAGCCTGAAACATAAGTGGCGACGGCATCAGAAGTCCCTGTCTCTAAAGTTAAAATTGGACTACCGGTAACAGTAACAGCTTCAGAAAAAGTAATTTGAATGGTAAATACATTATCTTTAGTATAGGCCCCATCAACTTGCGGACTTGATACGGACAGCGCGGTAGGGAACTCGTCATTAATCAACATGGTTGCCGTTAATGGGTTCGGGCCCACAAAGGAAAATGAAGGAGGAGTCGTATTCGTTAGTGATAAAATAATGGTTTCGGCAGGATCAAAAAGGGCATCAGGAAATGCGGTTACCGTAATATCTTTACTAGCGCTATCTATTATAACGCTGCCACTCAGTGTTTGATAATCGACGCCAGTGCCTGCAGCTGCACCTGGCGTTGCCGTGCTACCTCCGCCAATTGTATAATTAACGGTGAGGGGAGTTGCTGGAGCAGGCGTACTGGTAATGCGAAAAACACCATTTGCACTATTTTCAGTAGCGTTTTGTACGGCAATCAAAGTTAGTACTGGAACAAAATCCTTTAATTTCATTTCCGTATTTGACGTACCAATAGTATATTCAGCAGCATTTGGGGTAACCGTGGCTATAATCGTTTCATCACTTTCTGCGACACCGTCATAAGTTGCACTTAATAGGACATTCACTGAATTAGCATAAGCTGGTAT
>JAHEDF010000393.1 GCA_024641365.1 Planctomycetota bacterium
GCCTGGAACATCCAACTCAGCTTGGGTTGCTGCATGGGCAACAATTGCTTCACTGGCGCTTTCGGCAGCAAAGGTGAGGGGGCATGAGAGTGCGAGCAGAGCGGGGATTAAGCGGAACAAAGCCATGTGATTCTCCTGTTATGGCCAACACTAACAGCACGGCTATTCACATGTGTAACGGGACTGTAACTAGATCGGTGATTGTAGTGAACATTAATGGCCTCTTGCGGCAATTATCGCGGATAAATGCAACTAATTCCCAGATTACGAGTAGCACGCTGCTCTTAGACATAGCTCAGAGTATGGACGTGTAATAAGGTGACATCGTGCGTTAGTCGCTTGCTTTGGAGTAACACAAAGTGCCTATGCTTTCACCATACGCTATTTAGTTTCACCTAGTAGGAGACAGCAAAAAATGAGTGTTAATCGAAGTGCTTTTAAAAATACCATTGTAAATCAGTGGCAAGATATTTTACCTGCAATCGTATTATTATTAGCACTCAGTTTGATGACGGCTTGCAATAATACGAGAAGTGATGAGGCATCCAGTGGTGACATTCCAATCGTTGATACCCATATTCATTTGTATGATTTAGATCGCCTTCCCGGATTACCGTGGCCAGAAACGACGGATAAAGTATTATATCGCTCTGTTTTAGCAGACGAATACAATGCGGTCATGGATAAAAATAAAGTGACCGGCGTTATTGTCGTTGAGGCAAGTCCGCGCGTTAGCGATAATGATTGGGTGCTCTTTCATACAGAAAAATATAAGGATCGCTACGTCGGTTTAATAGGTGCGTTGGAATTTGATAAAAAGCGTTTCAAAGATGATCTTGACCGCTTGTGTAAAAATGAACGTTTCGTCGGACTGCGTATTGGCACCCAGTATCTGGGCGAACCACCCAAGCCCGGTTATATGCGCAATCCGATTGTACTAGCTAATATCAAACACCTCAGTGAAGCGGGTAAAGTGCTCGATGTGTTATTGACGGATATTACTTTGGATGACGTGATGTATATCGCACAACAAAACCCACAATTAAAAATAGTGATTAATAATATAGATAAAGTAATTACCGAAGGCAAAGATCGTGGCTCAGAGCCCCAAGAAAAAATTGCAAATGTCGCATCGTATCCCAATGTCTACTGTAAAGTTACCAGCCTAGTCCATAAATGCGCCATTCTACCATTGCCCGAAGAAAGCAATTACTTTAAAACACATTTAACCATCGTTTTAAACGCTTTTGGCGAAGACCGTCTTATTTACGGCAGTAACTGGCCCTGCATTATCAAAGACGGTGAATTTTCAGATCATTTTAACGAAATAAATAATTACTTTGCACCTAAAGGTCGCCAAGTATTAGAAAAGTTATTTTATAAAAACGCTGAAGAAGTGTATGGATTTAAATTGCGGTAAGTAACTCCGGCAGCACATAATATAATTATAGGTCAGTGTCTTATTATGTGATTATAAACCCGCATGCTTAGTTGGCGATTCGTGTTCAGTTAATGCCAAGAACGACGTTTCCAAATCATGGTCACCTTTGAGACTGGCAACGGTGCCAGAAGCGATCATTTTGCCGTGATCCATGACCGATACGCCATCGCAAATACCTTCGACGGTTGAGAGTGAATGGGTACTCATTAATACGGCGCCACCAGCATTGGCGATATTTCGTAATAATTTTAAGACGATGCGAATATGTTTGGGATCAAGGCCGACAAGTGGTTCATCAACAATTAATACCGACGGACGATGTAAAACAGCCGCCGCCAACACCACACGTTGTCGCATGCCATGGCTATATCCTTCAGATAAATGATCTAAAAAATCACCTAAGGAAAATAGTTCAGTCACTTCTGCTAAACGCTCCTTAAAAGTATCGTGATTTAAACCATAAACACGACCAGTAAAATCAAGAAATTCACGACCCGTTAATCGATCATATAAATAGGGTTCATCAGGAACGTAGGCGAGTATGCGCCGCGCTTCCACGCCGTGTGTTGTCACATCGAAACTACCAATTGTTACCGATCCTGCATCTGGCCGTAATAAACCAGTGCACATGCGAATGGTGGTCGTTTTACCGGCACCATTTGGTCCTAAAAATGCGTGCACATGTCCGGCGGGAATATGAAGCGTTAAATTATCTACGGCAGTAAGCGAGCCAAAACTTTTTGTAACGCCGTCAATCTTAAGCATACGAATATGCTACCATCTGTTTATAGGTATGGGAGTACCAGTCTGCTTTAACTGCGATTTATGAGTTCGCTGAATGAGCCGCTCTCGGTATTTTTTACGGGGTTAACTACTGACCGTTTGAGATCCATTTGGTGTCGGTTCGCGGGATGAACAAGGAGATTTTATTTTGGCGGTCTCACTAGTGGAGCTATCGCTGGGTATCATTGGGGGAGTCGTATTATTTTTTTGTGAATCAGCGGCACTGGTTAATGCCTGTTGATTTTCTTGTTCAATTTCGAGCCACAACTCTCGACGATATATTTGGTAATTTCGAGGCGCTTCAATACCTAAGCGAACTTGACCATTTCGGCCAACCTCAAGAACCGTGATGACAATGTCACCGTTAATGACAATGCTTTCATTTAAACGTCGAGTGAGTACCAGCATGCGATTTTATTTTCCGTTGGGGTTTAAATCGCGCAGAAGGAATTTAATTGGTAAACGGGAATCGCTTAAAACTATTTGTTTAGCGTGCCGTGTAGAGCGGCACACGAACAAAGGTGCGCGTAAATTAGTGCGATGTTGCTTTGGGTCTTGGTCGAGTACGACTAATGTATAAAGATCAATGTCTGATGCATCATGTGCGCCAATATCAGCGATGTCGTCGATGCTTATTTTAATTTCTGGGTCTAGGTAGGTTTCAAATGGTGCTAATAAACAAAAGCCAACTTTTTCATCATCAACCGATTGTAGCCAGTAAATAGCTCCAGTCTGTGATTGATAAATGAACCATCGTTTTAAATGTGCAGGTAGTCCCAGTGGTGGTGCAATGAAAGAAATTAATTCTTCATCATTTATTTCAATAGGCCCTTTCATCAAAGTGTTGATGGTCAGGGTCGCCACAACTGGTTCCTCGGCTAAGGTAAGCATGCGTAATCTTCGTTCAGATACGACGGTGTTGTCGTGGGTGAGTACAGAGCGTGACGCGAGCTGCCGGCCAACAGAAATCATTCGAGTGGAATGTTTTCGCGCAGACCAAGAACAGTACAGGATACCCCTAAAAACAACACATGCGCAAGTGCCGACAAGCACTTGTTACAATAAAATAGACCAATTTTCGTCAGTCAGCGTGGGTGATCATTGGTGAATAACACACATGCGGTTCCATTCGTGTTAACGCATGCGGTTTATAAGCGAAAAAAAGCTTAAAGATGTTGCATTTGCTGCGTTTTCGTGGTTTTAAAGCAGTTTTTAATCACCTAACATTCCACAAAAAAGCGCTCTATTTGCAGACCAGTTAACAAGACAGCAGGGTACCAACGGTCTGCTTTGTGGTCATGTTTGTTTTTAAAGCATTCATGAATCTTAACGGTGAAGATATTGGCCATACACACATGTCAGACAAAACACATAGCTATAAGGCAGCCTCATTACACGAAGCCAATGACGTCATGAGCAGGAAGCCATGGACGAATGAGCGCTTTACAGCGCTATGAGTGAGAAGAATTTTTCTTAGTCAATTCATGGTGAATTGAAAATAATAATATTAATTGTTCGCAAAATACTCGCCACGCAACTTGGCTCACAATTAAAATTAAGAGAATTTTTTCCCACGAAAGAGATTCAACTACGGTAGTCGGAGATGAGACTTTTGGAGTAATAAATAATGAGGCAATACAACCAATAAGAATTGCAATGGCGCCAATTGGATAACCAATTTTAATAAGACCGGTACTGATCATGGTACGGAACGCGAGGAAATCCCACATAATAAACTCCTGAGTTGAGCCAGAGCATGTTTGGTGATTAAGGTAGGCAAGCAGTAGCTTCACGGCATTGTTGAAGGAGATGCGTTCATTTCGGTGCCCGAACAAGTTGCGGTCTTTTTCGATAAAGTACCGATCATATAGGACCAACTGCGAGCTTTCTAATTTGGCCATCAGTGACAGACTTATACCATCGTGTCATCATCAATTCCCTGTGTCGTTATTATTGGACCAACTGCGTCAGGAAAGTCGTCGTTAGCGGTGGCCTTAGCGCAGCAATTTAATAGCGAAATAATTAATGCCGATGCCTTTGCGGTTTATAAAGACATGCAAATTGGTACCGCAAAACCCACCATCGCTGAGCAAGGCGGCATTCAGCACCATGTTTTATCGATAGTCAATTGTGACGACCGTTGTGACGTGAGTCGCTGGCTG
>JAHEDF010000030.1 GCA_024641365.1 Planctomycetota bacterium
GGGGCTCTTCACCGTATTCGTTATACGGGCAAGCCGGCTAACCTGCCCAAACAGGTGCAGACGCAAAAAGATGCCATGTCGATTACATTTACTGACGCATTAGATCCCGAATCAGCATCAGTGGATAATTTTTCCATTGAAGCATGGAATTATAATTGGACGGGTAATTATGGCTCGCCAGAAGTAAAACCATCTGATAAAACAAAGGGGCATGATTCCATTATACCTGCAAGCGTTAAATTATCTTCAGATAAAAAAACCATCACCCTGGAGTTGCCTGGTTTAGCACCAGTTAATCAATTGAAGATCAAATATAAATTATTGAGCGCGGCAGGAAATGTCGTCAGTAATGAATTATACTACACCATTAACGCAGTTCCCTAAATCGTATAACTGCGAAAGTGCAATGTAATAAATTGCGGCGCTAACGCTATGAAACGTTAGCGCCGTAGTCGTAGCCAGAAACTACGTCCATCTTGGTAAACTTGTAAAATTAATTCCCGACGGCTATTTAAAGCGTTGGCGTCATCGGTTGTGGTTAATTGTCCATGTGACCGTTCGTGCAGCAAACGGTCGCCTGCTTTTAGGCCGGCTTTTTCAGCTATGCTATCTTTTTCAACGTTGCTAATGCGTAAGCCGGCTTGGTCATCGGTGGCTAACCACAAACCGAATTCTTTTAATTGCACGCCTCGTTTCTTTAATGTATTGAAAGCAAGGTCTTGTAATTTTTGTTTTAGTTCTTCTTCAGCAACCGGTGTAACAACGGCTTCAAATTCTTTTCCGGAGCGCCATACTTTTAATTTTATTGAATCTCCCAGCGTTAAACTAGCTACGCGTGCTTGTAATTGCTGTAGTGAAACAAGATTCGTACCATTAATTGCTAAAATGGCATCCCCAGCTTGTAATTTGGCAATAGCGGCTGGTCCTTCAGGAATTATCCCAGTAATGCGTACAGTTTGTACAGGCGGAAGCCCCAAGGCTTTGGCTTTTTCTGGGTCAAGGTGATCGAGATTAATACCAATCATTGGTCGACGAACTTTGCCGTACATGCGTAAATCGGTGGCAACGTGGTTCGCTAAATTTGATGGGATGGCAAAGCCAAGGCCAATATTCACGCCTGTTTTGCTGATAATACTAGCGTTAACACCAATGACGCGTCCTGTGATATCAACCAGGGGGCCACCACTGTTTCCCGGATTAATAGCCGCGTCAGTTTGAATAAATGAATCAAAACCGCCGACGCCTTGGTAAATTCCAGTCGAACGATCAGTGGCAGAAATAATACCAGAGGTGGCAGAATACCCAACGCCAAGCGGGTAACCAAGTGCAACGACGTAATCCCCGACTTTTGCATTGTCGCTATTAGAAAATTCTAATGCAGGTAAATTGGGAAGATTTATTTTCAGTACGGCTAAATCTGACTCAATATAGTGACCGATACATTCAGCAGCAATTTCTCGACTATCAGTTAATACCACGCGAATGCTGCCATAGATAACCGGCTGATTATTAACACCCTGCACAAATTGTTGTTCAGCATTGGTTTGTAAAACAACGTGTGCGTTGGTGAGCACATAACTAGCGGTATCATCCGAATGGAAAACAAATCCGGAGCCTTCGCCAACTTCCACTTCGCGGGTGAAAGAACGACCACTAAACGTGGCATAACGATAGCGTTCACTAGTGTGAATAGAAACCACACTCGGGGCCACTAATTCATGGATTAAATTGACCGCACGAGAAACACGCGCGAGTTCCTCTGAGGCCTCTAATAATTGTGCGCGCAATTGCTCGCGTGAGGCCGCATCTGCAGCGCTTAGTAAAGCGCTGCAAAAAATGAGTAAAAGAAGTGAGCGGAACAACATAGGACCTCCCTCAGCGACAGACGCAGATGCTAAAATAAAATTACAATAAATTTGACCTACACACCACCGAAGCGGCGTTCGCGGCGCTGGAATTCTAATAAGGCAGCATGGTAGGCGGCAATACCGAAATCGGGCCACAGCGGATCAACGCTAATATATTCTGCGTAGGTGGCTTCCCAGGGTAAGAAATTTGACAAACGTTGTTCACCTGCCGTACGAATGACGACGTCGACGTCACTGGCATGTGGTGCATATAAATACGATTGAATCGTTTGTGGAGTAATTTCATCCGGGGTCATATGCCCGGCGAGCACTTCCTGGGCAATGGCGCGACAGGCATCAGTAATTTCATCGCGGCCGCCATAACTTAAAGCCAAGCAGAGCACCATGGATTTATTATGTGCCGTCTCTGCAATGATGCGATTAAGCGTTGTGCGTACTTGTGTCGGTAATTTATGTAAGCTGCCAATTGCTTCTAGGCGCACATCATTTTCTTGTAGGGTCGCTAATTCATTAATTAAAAACTTGTTGAGCAAATCCATTAAGAAGTCAATTTCACTTGGTGGGCGCGACCAATTTTCGCTCGAAAATGCATAGAGCGTTAAGCGTTCAATGCCGAGTTTTACGCTTTCAGTGGTAATGGTGCGGACTACTTCAGCACCTTGTTGATGTCCACGGGTACGATCCCAGGTACGTGATTTTGCCCAGCGACCATTTCCATCCATAATGATGGCCACATGTTTTGGCAATCGGATTGAATCTAATCCAACAGCCTGAGCATGTTCTTGTGGTTTTGGGCGCATGACTGTCATTATATTTTAACGAATAACAATTTCTTCACGACCAGGACCAGTACCAATCCAGCGCACCGTTACACCGCAATGTTTTTCAATATAAGCAATATAGGACTGGGCAGCAGCTGGTAAATCTTGGTAATTACGCACCGTATTAATGGCGCAATTCCACCCTGGCAATGTTTCGTAAATAGGTTTTACCCGTGCTAAATCGTCAATGCGAGAGGGGATCGTATCAATACGCTTGCCATCTAGTTCATAAGCGACGCACACCGGGATAGATTCTTCAGCATCAAGAATATCGAGTTTGGTAAGTGCGATCGCATCCACGCCATTTAACCGACACGCAAATCGAACAGCCACTAAATCAAGCCAGCCACAACGACGTGGGCGACCAGTGGTAGCTCCAAATTCTCCACCGCGTTTACGAATGTCATCACCTTTGCTGTCTAATAATTCCACGGGAAATGGTCCCGAGCCAACGCGCGTGCTATAGGCTTTTACTACTCCGATGATGTCGCCTAGTTGTTTGTGTGATAATCCACTGCCAGCAATGACGCCACCGACACCAGTATTTGAACTGGTTACAAAGGGGAAGGTGCCGAAATCAATATCTAATAAAACACCTTGTGCGCCTTCAAAAAGAAAATGTTTATTTTCGGCAGCTGCTTTGTGCAGCATGTCAGCCGTGTCGGCAATTAATGGTGCCACGCGCTTACAAGCGGGCATAATAGCGGCACATGCCGCATCTAAATCAAGAGCATCTGCGCCTAAATGGTGTAATTGTTCATTGACGTGCGTGAGTTGGGCGCGCAATTTTTTTTCAAAAGTTGGTAAGTCGCGTAATTCACCACAGCGTAATCCAGTACGTGCTACTTTATCTGCATAACATGGGCCAATACCGCGTAGCGTGGTGCCAACTTTTGCGTCACCTTTTTCTTGTTCGAAGGCGGCGTCCAGTGCCTTATGATAGGGTAAAACTAAATGCGCACGATCGCTGACGAATAAGCGCGCGGTGGGATCAGATCCACCAGCAATTAATTCATCTATTTCTGCGCAGAGCGCCAACGGGTCGACCACCACGCCATTGCCAATGACACATTGTGCTTGGTCGTGTAAAATGCCCGACGGTAATAAATGAAGCACCGATTTTTTACCACCAACAACCACCGTGTGTCCGGCATTAGCGCCACCTTGGCAGCGCACCACCACATCGGTTTGTGCTGCTAATAAGTCGATAACTTTTCCCTTACCTTCATCGCCCCATTGGAGGCCTAATACTACGGAATTGCGTACGTGTTCTGTCGAAGCCGAGCTGCTCATCGTCCATCCTGTTGACGGAAATTCGCTTCCGCCGTTACATGCGTAGGCCCACCGCTGGTCCATCGAACCGGACCACGCGTCGGTGGGGCGGCGATACGCTAGCAAGCTGCTGAAAAACACCAGCCTGCTCGGATGAGAGATAGACGGGCCACAAAAATAGCGCTCTTTTACCGAGATTTTCGAGTTGTGACTTTAAACAAGGTGTTCGAACACAATAGGCCAACCCACTATGATACTTTTGGGAGCGGGTCATAGGCCGACATCAGTAGGCATGCACTGCGCCACACGCGGGGTAGGGAAGGCTGGTTTCACCCTAGTGGGAGGTAGGGCCGGTACGCTAGGACAGATGCATGTGCCCCTTGCCTCGAGCTATAGATCCAGACGAAGATTCTTCCTACAGCACCATGGATTTTATCGCGGAAGCGCGACGTCCCTTACTTATCGAGCGCCATCGCAAGCTGATCGATGAAATGGAATCGAGTTTATCTGATAATTTAATTACTGGTGAAGCAGATAATCCGCGATTGCAAGCGATGTTAAAAGAGCTTGAGGCCGATAGCGAAAAGCAGCGTTTAGAACGAACCTTACGCGCTTTGGCGGATGATCAGCATTATAAAGATATGACTTTACGCGCTGCGCTAACCGAACAGCTCTGTTTGTGGCGTGAAGAGGGCAACGTTGAGGTTGCCTCACTGCAACTGCATGTCATCGGTATTTATCGCCATGTTCGCAATCAGGTAATGGAACGACAAGGTGCGCCACCGTCGCTGGAAGATTTACGTGAATTACCGGCAACGATGTTGGGGCGACTGATGAATCCAAATCCGCCCGTTTTTGGTTCGCCTACACTGAGCGAAAATTTAGTATATACGCCCTCATTTGCTGATCGCAGCATGCGTACAATCCGTCGTTTACGAAAAGCGGAGAATGCAGACAGCAATTGGACCGATGCGAATGGTGAGCCATCAATTCCACGCGAAGTCGAAGAACCGCTTGATGCGTTGCCGGAAACGGAGCGTAAGGCAGCTCGTCAATTATTAGTACGTGATCGCATTCGTTCGTCTTTTTATCGCGAAGTATTTTTACAATATTTAAGTCGCGATGAATTTGATATTACCCAAGATGACCACCCATCCATTTTGCATTGGATGGAAGCGATTGAAAATACTGCACATTTATATCCATTTATGCAAGGGCAAACGACCGGCCAAAAAGCATTTCGTTTATCGCATTTAGCGCAAAAAATATTACAGCTTCACGAAATTTATGCACGTGTCGCGTTGGCAAGCCAACATCCAACCTATCGCGATACCTTTAAAGATAAAAATACACGTGAACGTTTAGCAATATTATCAAAAGATCATTATCCTCCTTTGGCGCTCACTTCTGAATTGGCTTTAGCGACTATGTTGTGTCCGTTCAAAATATTTGTCGAATGGGTACAAGAACGCGTTGCGGATAAAGATTTTGTCTTACCGCCAGATCCGAAACGATAATTAATTTAATTTTCTTTTGGATTCTTTCACTCGTGATCAAATTGGTATGACAAGTTGTGACGAGAATTGTCAAAAAGAGCACAGCATATTGTCCAACACCGAGCATTTTTAAGTGTATCAAACACTAGGCTGAGGCACACAGCAACTCCTGCAGCAACGCTTGCCACGGTCCGTGCGCGTTGGGGACGGCAGGATGCAATCCGCTTCGCCAAGGAGAAGGCCATGAAATCACTCTTCTTAACCACTTTACTACTGATCGCTGGATGGGCGTCAGCATTAGAGAATAGTTTAGTGATGCGGCCGCCAGGTGGAAACGGTGGTGGTCTTTATGCGGTCGTTCAACCAGGAAACGGTAATATCACGTTGTATGGCTTAGAAGGAAATTCGACGACCAAATATGGCTCTGCTAATTTTCTCGCAGACTTAAATTATTTAGCGGCGGTTACAGCTGCACGACAAGGTGATATTTTTTATTCATTATTACGCCTTGGATCTGAAAATTCAAAACCATCACCTGCAGAATTATTATCAACACCTGCATTTCCTGAAAAACCGACAGCAAAAGAGCAGGCTGCAGGACTAAAAGCATTGCGTTATCGCGCAACAGACGCGGAAAATGCATTTTGGGCGGAAGAAAAAGAATATGACGGCGTTGTCCGCGGAGCGATGGGTAGCACCGTGTTAATGATTTGTGTTCCGGTTAAACATGCGTTGCTGTTCTATGATTGCCAAGATCGTAATAAGGGGCCACGTTTGGTTTGTTGGCGCAATTACGGTGTCGATTTAATGATCACGCAAACGTACAATTCTGATCCAGCGCCACAGGATATACTGCAGGCTTTACCAAAAGATATTCAAAAAGAACAAATAGACGCCATTCAACAACAAATGGATGCGCTCAAGGAAGGCGGTGGCGCTGTTCAATTACAACCAAGTGATCCGTGGGTTGCCTCAGGTAGTGGTGATCGCTGGGTATTAGTTGATCCACCAAATAAGCACATTTGTTCTTATGAATACGCCGGCAGAACGTATAATTTAAAATCATCGCGCAATTTAGAGATCGATCAATTAATTCCCACCTCAATGAATAGTAATCCAGATGAACAACGCACGTTTCAAGAGTATGAAAATTCACGTAAAAAGCAGCTGGCGGCGAAGGGTATCCTGCTTGATGTTCCGTACCTCAAAGCGTTGGTGAATCAAAAGCAGGTTGAAAGTGCAAAAACCAGTGACATCCAAGCTGATATTACTGGCGATGATTTAATGCTCGATTTTGTTAAATTACGTAAGATTTTTGCTTATCGTTTAAATGGACGAAATAATGGACTCGAGTTCGTGTCTATGCGAGATTACACGCTTGACGTTGGCATGGGATTGCAGGATGTCGAATTGCGCGCTGAAGCAGATGCAGTCGACGCTTGGAATTTTGCCAAGAAAATGCTTGGAAAATTTGACGAAGAAACCGTCTGGCGTACGGTCAAGTTTGCGCTGAAATTAGATCCCTGCATCATTAAAGTTATCGAAAAGGATTCGGCAGCCAAAAAGCTGAAAAAAATTCCCGATTGGCAAGCAACATTAGATGAAGCGATTAAAGCCTGCGAAGAAAAAATGAAGAAATTAGAAGAACGCCGCAAAGCTGCCGAAGAAGAACGCAAACGTAAAGCCGGTAAATAAGAGAATCGGTAAACGTAAGTAAATCATAAAACCCTGCGTTTATTTAGCGCAGGGTTTTTTGTGGTCTTTAACCGCGCTTGGTGCGACGGGCGATTTCACGATCAACATCACGTTTCATAGCACGCTTAATTAAATCCTGACGTTTGTCGCCGCGATCTTTGCCGCTGGCTAAACAAATAACTATCCGCGCATACCCACGACGAAAATGGATTTGGTCAGGCACCATAGTTTTGCCTTTGGTTTTTAACTGACCGGCAATTTTATTTAATTCGCGTCGATTGAGTAATAATTTACGAGGTTGGACAGGTCTATGTCCAAAGGCACCAGCTTGGCGGTATTCACCAATATGGAGACCATACAGCCATAATTCATTCCGTTCCATACGTGCATGCGCATCACCCCATTGCACATCGCCAGCACGCAAGCTTTTGACCTCGCTGCCCATTAAAACAATGCCAGCCTCCCACGTGTCTTCGACATGATAATCATGGCGTAATTTACGATTTTTAAGAACTACCTGAATGGCGTCTTTATCGACTTCTTTTTTTTGTTTTGAGGGCTGCGATTTTGCCATTGCTGTTGTGTTGTTTAATAACGAGGAAAGATGACAGCTTATTTTAAATTAGATTGGTGCACAAATGCTGCGACGACGTCAGGATTGCTACAATCTGACTCCACCAAACGGCCGCGCTCGAGGCCATTGGCAAGCGCAATGAGCGTCGGAATACGTTCCAAGCGTAAGACGGGATTGAGGCGGTAGGGGTGGAGCGGTTGTTGTTTCCAGGCGGACCGTTCACCGACCGGGCATTCGTACAAGGTAATGTCTGGGCTAAGCTTACTACAGGCGCTGCGCAAAACCGGATCAGCGGTCACACAATCGCTGCACCAACTTTCTCCCGTTCCTGGGTCTTCACTGCCAAAACACACAAAAAAGGCGGTTTCTTGCTTAGCGATACTCTTGGAAATTTGGGTACTGACGTCATCGGGAGTGGCTAATCGGGTAATTGGCATGTGCGGCAGTGTGCAGGTTGTGGGCGCTGAGCCAGCCCTTCCTGCAACTTTTACACAGACTGAGGTCAGGAGTAGACGAACACACACTCGTGTCGTGGTCTCAGGGGGTGAATTGACAGTGTCCCAGGGAAGTCAAATATGATCAGAGAACGTATGTCGGCCTCTTACTCATTAATCTTACGTGCTTGCCCGGAGGGTTCCCGCCCAGCGGTTGCTCAATTATTAGGGAAGGCCTTTAGCTTAAAAGACAGCACCTGTATTTCGATTGCTAGCTCAACGCCGATTGTGTTGTTGACTGAATTATCAAAAGAAGACGCAGCATCATTAACCTTGGTTATGGTTGGGCTCCAACAAAACGGCGCTACGATTGAATTAAGTCATGAAGATGTCAGTGAATTACCAAAAATTGATTGGCCGAAACGTCCGCTCGTTTTCAAGCGAGATATTACTGAGTATGCAAACGAATATCGTGGCATGAACTTAAATATTCCAGGTACTGGAAAATCATTCACGCTACTTGAATTATTATTGGTTTATTTAGATCCCAAAAGTCGTCCTAGTGGACAATCATCGCGTTCTTCAACGGAATTCCGTGGAGCACAATTACCAGAAATTACGCCATTTTCGAATCAAGCGTTACCGGTTACTCCGCCTGCACCAACGGCTGTGCCTCGTGCCGCAACGCAAAATGATCAAGACGCTTCATCGCGTTTAAATGAAATATTTCCGGACGAAGACGCAGGCTTCATGCCAAATAACGATGATATAACCAGTATATTGGATCGATTATTGCCAGACGAAGAACAACCGCAGGCGCAACCAAGTAGCGGACCAATTAATACGGGATCATCGTCGGGTCGCATGCCAGCGATTAATGCTCCTGGATTTGCTGTGTTTTTGGCAAAAATATCTGATGAAGGCAAACGTGTAAAAGCTGTAGAATTATTAGCTGAATTAGGTGAAATGAGTAAAGAGGAAGCGGATTCGTTATCTAAGAAGGTAATTATCCCGGTCATGAAGGGTGTAACCAAGGAAGAGGCTGAAGCAGCCAAACAAAAATTTGCAAAAATTGGTATTTTAGCGCGTATTAAAGGTTCGTAAGCGCGAATAATTTTTATGATTAAATAAAACTTAATGCCCGGTCTGTTTATCGCGATGCGGTAAAATTCTGTACACTACCGAACCCCATGGAGGTAAATTAACTTGAATTCCATGATGAGTAAGTGTTGATGATTTTAATAATTGTGGCTGACCACCTAATAGACAGTCATGAAATTGATTATCCCGCTCAGCAAGTGGCCCAGCTTGAACAGATCCAGAAACGGGCTCCCAGCTGGCATTAACAATTAATAATAAATCGTGGTGTCCGGGCGACGACCACAGACAGCCAATGAGGGAATTATGTACAGGCTGTTGGGGTTCTAGTAGTCGCCAACTGCCATGTTGCCGGGCCGATTCACTAATGACATGCATTAAATCAAGGTAGGCTTGGCGATGTTGCGCGGAGCCCTCTTCTGTGGGGCGACGATTACAGTGATAAGATGCATGCAGTCGTCTGCCTTCTGCTTGCCCTTGATTAAACAAAAGCATTCCAGGAACCATGCTGGTTAATAATAAAGCGCTACGGTGGTGTTCCGGATTAGTAAATCGTGCCGCGGCGCGTTGTTCGGTGTGATTTTCTAGAAAGCGTACGCAATGATTTTGGTATTCGGGCGCTGCACGCAAATGTGCCCGGATGGATTCAGCGTCACCCGATAATAAGCGATCATAAAGAATTTTATCAAAGGTAAAATCGAAGCCAGCTTGCTGCAATTCATACTCACGATTCCAATACACTTCAGCCATGAATAACGTGCCCGGATGTTCTGAGCGCACATGGGTTAGACAGCGTTTCCAAAATGGCTGCATTGGACGTTTCCACGTATTTTCAAAAACGTCTTGTAGCAGCAACATGGCTAAGTCACAACGCAAGCCATCACATTTTCCTGCAATGTCTGATGCGACTGTCATCATCGTTTCAGGAACCGCAGGATTACTATAATCGAGTTGAATAGAATTGCGCCATGGTGCAAAAAAAGGATCGCGACCATGTGCTAATATATGATTACCGAGTCGGCAATACGCATTTGGTTGTGCGGCTAATTTTTGCTCGTCGCCGTAAACACAATAATCAGGATGCTCAGTAACCCATGGATGATCTAAACCAATATGATTAGGAACAAAGTCGAGCATCAATGACAAGCCAGCACTGCGTGCGCGTTCACGAAAGCGTGCTAATGCTTCATCGCCACCTAATGTTGGACATACTGAGTAGGCTTGCGGTGCAAAAGGGGAGCCGCAAATATCATCATTGGTAATTGTTCCAAGAGTGGTTGCTAAATAATTACGAATGAGGTCGTCATTAATGGATGCTTGTCGGCTCAGTGGACCTGTTGGCCAAACACCGATGAGATAAACCCAGGTGAAACCATGTTCGACTAATTCATCTAATAAATCATTTGAGACATCATCTAATGTCACGGGACGGCCAAGTTCCAGTTGCCGTTCTTTTAGCCATGTACGTATATTTAGTTCGTACAATTGTTGCATTAGCTAACACTAAGGGTTCTTTTCATTGCTGCCACAGTCTATTTTTGTGCACTATCTTGGCAATGTTCGCTAATGCAGGTAGTGCAATGGGATAAAGAAGATAAAAAAAACACCCTCGTTTGTACAACGAGGGTGTGAGATAATTACAAAAAAGGCTGTTGGCTTAGGCTTTAATTTCTGGTTTATGTAAGCCAATGCCAAATGCACCCAGCGCGGTAGATAATTCTTGTACTACACTTTGGCCGCTTCCTGGTGCTTTAAATAAATCAAGATCGCTGTACTGCGCTAAGTCGCCAATGCGGGAAACACCAAGATTTTCCAGCATTTGTTGGCTCTTGTTGACCAGTTCGAGTTTTTCGATGCTTTCGCCTAATACTTTTTGGTCGGCTTTTGAGATGGAACGTTCTTCGCCATCGCGATACATGCCCAAACGTAAATTACGGGCGGACAACATTTCGCGTACTTCTTTTAATGACGTTTCACCAAAATTTTTGTAACTCAGCATTTCTTGTTCTGAAATACGTAATAAGTCACCGAGGGTAAAAATATTCATTTTTGCCAAGCAATTACGGCTGCGCACTGATAATTCAAAATCATTAACTGGTGTACGCATTATTTTTTCCATGCGTTCACGTTCACGTTCTTCGCGTTCGTCATAGTACATACTGCGACTCGATTTTGCATCACGCAGCAACATTAATGCGCGACGATCACGAGGATTATATGCCAAAACTTGGCGGAAGCAGTCGATAGCGGCATTCGATTCGCCACGTTCTTCATATAAAATACCAAGATTGGTAATGCCTGGAACAAAGTGTGGATGCACATCGGCGCACACTAAATAATATTCGACCGCCATGTCATCGTCGCCAATGCGGTCTAATAAAACGCCTAATTTAAATGCTGATTCTACGTGCTCTGGATCTTTTTCTAAAGCGGATTCATAAGCGTTAATTGCTGCTTCCACATTGCTTTTTGCATCATGTAAACGGCCTTGTAAAAAGTCACGATCAGCGCCATCGTTAACACTTGTTAGTGCTTTTTCTGCATCATCAATCATGTCACCGTCAAGCAAAGTGCGCACTAATTCAACATTCGCTTCTGGTAAACTTTTTGCGGCATTTGCAAAATAAGTTTTTGCTTCTGCGTGATCGCCAAGTTCATGATAAATTAATCCGAGTAACGCTTGGTTATAGGCGTCGGTACCTTCAACGCCTTCTTCTGCGTCACTAAAATGACCAAGTGCAAATGAGACGATACCTTTGCGAACTTTCGCATCATCTTTAATACCACCCAATCCATCTTGTAGCGCAGCAGCGAGCTTACGATGTTCTTCGACATCTTGCACGGCGGTGCGACGCAGCAGACGAATTTGCGCAAGCGTCGGACGCTGACTTCCGGTTAAAACCTGGGCGCAACGGGGCAGGGTGGCTGTGGCCATGAACACTCCTCAATATGGAAGGGGGCGGGATGCTAGGGGGCGAAAGGCGGGGGTCAATGTGGATGGCTTAGAATTTGCGTCAGTGACCCCTGACGAACGCTGCACCGCTAAGCAAAGTTCGCTATGAAATGGGTTAACTAGACTTTTTGACCGTAGTGAGTGCCCGAGATAGGCGTTCGACTAAGTCATCAATCTCTTTGCGGCTAATGATCAAAGGCGGTGCCAGGCGCAATGTCTGGTTGCCAGCAGGCCCGACGATGAGGCCTTCCGCCCGACAAGCAGTAATGAGTGCGGTAGGATCAGTGTCGAGCTGGACACCGATTAAAAGCCCCCGGCCACGTACTCGACCAGCGCCAAATAGTGTAATGAGCTCAGACATGATATGTTCACCATTAGCGGCGACATTGGCCATGAAACCAGGCTTATTAAGTTCGGTGATAACAGCGAGGCCAGCAGCACATGCTAATTGATTGCCGCCAAATGTTGTCCCGTGCATGCCTGGTTTGAGCATCGCGGCGATAGGTTCGCTGGCTAGAACTGCACCAATAGGTACGCCGCCACCCAGCCCTTTAGCCATGGTCATTATGTCTGGAATCACTTTGTCGTGTTGATGACAAAACATACGCCCGGTGCGACCAAAGCCCGTTTGAATTTCATCCATTACGAGCAAGGCGCCGTGCTCTGTGCATAAATCGCGTACGTTTTGTAAAAAGCCGGGCGGTGGAATTTGAACGCCACCTTCCCCTTGAATAGGCTCAATAAATACACCGGCAATGTCATCGCCTTTGCTAAATGCATCATTCAAAGCCCTGGTATTGCCATATGGCAAAAATTCACAGTCGGCTAATGGCGCAAAGGGTTCCCGGTATTTAGGATTCGCCGTGATTGATAGTGAGCCCATGGTCCGTCCATGAAAGCCGTTTTCGAAGGCAATAATGCGTTTTTTAGCGCCTTTATGTTCGCTATTACCCCATAAGCGCACCAATTTATACGCCGCTTCATTCGCTTCTGTTCCTGAATTACAAAATAAAACACGACCTGGAAAACCTACCGTTACAATTGCTTGCGCGAGCTGCTCCTGCAACGGAATCGTGTAATAATTAGAGCAATGTAGTAACGACTGCGCTTGTTGACTTATTGCCTGGACCAATGCTGGATGGGCGTGGCCAAGGGTGCTGACGGCGACACCAGCAAACGCGTCTAGATAAGTGTTGCCGTCGGCATCTTTGAGGTAGACGCCTCTGCCACTGCGAAAGGCAATATCAATACGTCCATAATTTTGAAATAATGCAGAATTTGACGGAGAAGCAGGTGATAATGACATAATGAAGCGTCCTGACAGTTGTGGTTGATGAGTCTCCACTCTTGTTTTCAGTATCAAGGTGTCTGGAGGGTACGCGCCATGACGCGGCAACTTCGCTTGCTTGCGGTTCTCTTGCCGCTCGCATACGTTAACAACCAACCCCACAAGTCTTATGTGTGGGGTCTGGTTGGAATCTAACAAATAGGTACAGAAAGTAATTTTCGTGTACTGGGAGTGATTATGACTGAGGCAGCTGCAGAGCCTCCATTTTCGCAATGGGCGCGCTGGTTTGTTCCAGCGTTGTGTGCGATTTTAATTATTGATCAGGTCAGTAAAACTTGGTTATTTTATTTAAATGAACAGGGAGCAACCTTTCCGTCGTGGATTGCTTTTTCGTATAATCCTGGCGTGGCATGGGGATTAGGTCACACCATGCCAATCGCGGTTACGTTATTGACCGTTATCCTTATTCCAATTTTATGTTGGGTTTGGTGGAAACAATTTCGCCCAGTTGGTGGATTAGAGAATTTAGCATTTGGCGCGGTACTTGGTGGCGCATTCGGAAATGGTATTGACCGTACTTTATCACAGTTCGGACAGATGGAAGGTGTGCGCGATTTTATTCACGTCGATTTAAATATTATTGGCATTAATTATATTTGGCCCACTTTTAATGTTGCCGATGCAGGGATCTGTTGCGGTGTCATTTTATTGGTAATACTTTCTTTTTTTAAACGTCCGGTGCCAACGGCATCTAACACCAGAGCTCTGGTGTAAGGTAGCTGGAGAAACATTATGCATATCAACACCGCAGCGAATGAAGTTGTCCTCAAGATCGTTTATTATGGTCCAGGGATGGCCGGAAAAACAACGAATTTAACTGTCATTCATGATCGTGTGCCAAGCCAGGCAGCCGGTGATTTAATGATGGTGGATACGCATAGTGAACGCACATTAAAATTTGATTTATTAGCGATGGATGGCGGCTCAATAAATGGTTATCGTATTCGCTATGAATTTTATACAGTGCCAGGCCAAAGTTATTATGCAGCAACTCGTCGCGCAGTTTTACAAGGTGCGGACGCCGTTGTTTTTGTAGCTGATAGTCGTCGCGAAGCATTAGATGAAAATATTGAAGCGATGAATGAAATGTTGGGTAATATTCGTCACCACGATTTACCTGAAGATTTGCCATTAGTTGTTCAATATAACAAACAAGATCTGCCAACAGCGCTCAGGCGTGAACAATTAGAACCATTAATGAATGTCCGTGGTTGGCCAAGTATAGCGTCGATAGCAGTTGATGGTGAAGGCGTCATGGAAACCATGCAGATGATTACCGACATGGCGGTTCAGGCTGCGGAAAATAATAATACGGCTCCAGCCCCTGATGCGCCTCCAAGCACGTGGTTAATTTCTTGTTACCGCTGCCAAGCCATGCTGGAGGTGCCTGAAGCGCAGCCTGGCTCTGTTTATGCGTGTGGCATTTGTGGCTCAGCTTTGGAGGTCGTTGATGCTGATCGTGGTTTAACGCGTGCTCCTTCACCAAGTGCTGTGACAGCGGCTGGCTCTGGAGGACATGGCACGATATCTGGTGGCAACCGCACTGTTTCTGGCGGTCAACGTATTGGCTCTGGCGGTCAACGTATTGGTTCTGGGGGACAGCGCTCTGTGGCCGAGGATAGTGTTTACGGCATGCAGGCCATACCAGGTCAGGCAAATAACGGTGGTCTTAGTGCTGTTGCGCCTGATTCACGTAGCGGGTCCGTTACCAGCACCCCATTCGAAGTGCCAGGGTATGACGTTGTTGGTTTAATTGATGAATCTGCGCAAGGACGTCGTGTGCGGGTGCGTGAACGCAGCACTGGCCGCACATTGCGAGCGTTAGTGTTAAATCCTGCGCTCATGCGTCAGCCAGGCTTTGCAGATAATTTAGAGCCGCACGTGCGCTTAGCTGGGCAAGTAAAACATCCGTATATTTTACCGCTTGCTGCGATGACACCAACGCAGGACAGCATGGTGTTATTTAGCGCTGATCCACAGGACTATGAACCATTAGGACATGTGTTGGCGCGTCGACGTGCATTAGCGCCACCGCACGCAATGGGTATTTTACGGCAAGTAGTTTTAGCTTTGGAAGAAGCGGCTCGTCATGGCGTGGTGCATGGATGGTTACGTCCTGAAGTCATATTGGTAAGCGCTGATGGAAATGTCGTAGTAGATGAATTTGGCGTACTAAAAAATCATCGCTTTTTGGTGCGCGAATTATCCGGAGCAAGTGCCGCGACTGAATATTATTTAGCGCCAGAACATTTAAGTGGTGATGTACGCAGCGATGCGCGCTCTGATATATTTATGTTAGGCGCACTGTTATTCCGTATGATGACAGGCGAAGGATTAGTGACAGGCTATAATGCGCATGAAGCGCTGCATAAAGTGGTAGCTAATGGCGCGCGTACTTTACGTAGCATTCAGCCTGGCGTGAGTCGTGATTTAGATTTGTTCTGCCAAAACATGGTTGCATCTGAGCGTAAAGATCGCATGCAGAGTTACCGCGAAGTATTAGATCAATTAGATAAATTTGGTGGTGGAGCAAAACGTCAAACTTTACGACTAACACAAAACGTTGTTGCAGGTGGTGGAACGTCGCAATTACGTCGCACTGGCACAGGGCAATTACGTCGCACTGGCACAGGGCAATTACGTCGCGCAGGTACGGGACAAATTCCTCGTAATATAACAAGTAATACAGCAACGCACAAACGTCATTCTCCTGGTTCTGGTGAGCGACTTGTTCCACGTCCCCGTCAGCCAGCCAGTTCAAATGCGGGTATGGGTATATTAATTGTGGTGATGGTTGTGGTCGTTGCTGTCATTGCCTACCTTTTATTTGGAAATCAATTCGGTCGCACGAAACCAGCCGCAGACCCGCAGGCATCGCAAAATCCGCCAGCGACAAACTCAACGAATACCACGACAACAACGCAAAATCCGCCACCGAATACAAATCCAGCGAAGACGCCAACGTGGATGGAAAAAAATGATCCACCGAAAACGCCGCCAACGCCACCCAATACTACCCCACCGCCGCAACCTCCACCACCGACAGTAGATCAAACGCCTCCTGCAAATACGCCTCCAACAACTCCTCCGCTTGCCGAAG
>JAHEDF010000394.1 GCA_024641365.1 Planctomycetota bacterium
GCTGCGCCGTTTCAATAAAAGAACAAATACGCGCATCGGTGCGCACCGGTCCATCAGCGGCACGTTTATTAACCTGATAAAGACCACCATCCTCACGATGTACGCTGAGTAATTGTTCACATAAACTAATTTCATCCAACGCTTCTTCGCCAATTGCATGGAGATCAGAGACATCGCCCTCGTCAGCAATAACTAACTCAAAGCGAGTCGCCATCGCCAGTCGAGCGAGTCGAACTGCAGGGGGGGAGGACATGCTAATAACCATTCATTAAAGAGTTGCGGAGGCAATGGCCGATTACGTTTTACTTGGCTACGTAGTACATGCTGAATAGCTAATGAATAACAAAGTTGTCACTCAATATTATAAAGACAGACATTAAATTAAGTTCCACGATGTCTTCGTCGATAAGACTGCGGTGATTCTCCCTGAGTTGCACGATGAAGAACAAGTTGCCTGTCCTATAAGATTAATAATAAACGGAAGCGTTCGATGATCACACATGGAAAGAAAACGGCAGCATGCCGCAGAAATTATAGGATTTTGTGTGTACGGCCGCTGCGAAGGAAGGTCATGAAAAGGATTTTGTTTTGTTTATTTGACGTGCCCCAAGGTGTTATCACTTGATACAAGTGGTACGCAGAGCGTATGATATGACAAAAAGATTTGAGTCCATTTCCCCGCAGAAATCCTGTTTTCCCCGGGCGGAACGCACAAAGTGGGTCTGTGAGCAGGCGAGAAAATCTGTCGTGCGGTGGTTTGCGAAGAAAATAAGTACTCACTAAATACACTTAGCGAACACTAATAAATTTGCCGTAATTGTGTCGAGGCGGAATTGGTGTTACAAAGCAGTTACACATTATTGGAATAGGGATGCTACATCTCGGCTGCACCGCAAAATACAGCTTTGCTTTGGAGTCATTCTCATGTCAAAAGCTATCCTGATGCACTTGCTTTTATTATGCCCATTAGCGACGGCGCTGACGCAAGAGTCCATACCACCAAACAGTGAACCCGCTGCCTCAAACGCGGCCGACCCCTATGCTGCTGGCTTTGCGGAATTGGAGAAACAAAGGATTGAGCGGTTTAGGCGGAATCAGGAGGCTGCTCAAAGATTGATTCAAATTCCAGTGCAGCAGACAGAGCAGCAGATTATGATTGGTGGTCTTGGAGAAGAACCGCAAGCCAAGGCGACCGATGCTAAACTTACACTCCACGTGACGGACGCGGTCACGGGTAAAGCCATCGACTCGTTCTGGGTTGAGCTGTCTAGTGAGTCGACTAGGTGGATTATGGGAGGACCTGGAGGACCTAAATACCTCCACCACCTTCATGAATACTACTACTACGACCCGCTAAATTCTGACCCCTGGTTTGGGAAGCAGCACAAAGGCCTCGATCAACCACTGACCATCGAGCGCATGTCCCGAGAGATGTGGCGCGTGACGATCCGCAGCCAAGGTTATGTCCGGTCCTCTCAAGCTATTAACATCAAGGACGCGCAAGCCGAGCTGAAATTCCAATTAACACCAGCGACCTCAAGCTTTCGGGGCAGGCTGATCAATGCTGCCACCTCACTACCGATCGAAGGTGCTGAAATATCGGTCAGGTATGAAGTCGAAAATAACTTCTCCATCAAAGACTGGGACAACGATATCGAACAGGTGACAGGCGAGGATGGGCGGTTCCAACTACAACAGTTGCCGAGTGCGGATTTCACAACAGTAGTGAGCATTAAGGGCAAGGAATATTTCGGAATCGAAAAAGCTTTTAAGGCCGGCGAAGCGCGGCAGGAGGACCTTGGCGACATCAAGCTCACGCCTTATGCGTGGATCACCGGGAAAGTCGTGGACGCCGCCGGTCGACCCGTCGTCGGGCAGCTGGTCTACGTGATCCCCGACTCGATAGACCACACCGACCAGGTGGCCGTGGTCTCACACCTGCACGGCAGAAGGAAATCCACAGGCAACCCCGGAAAAGTCTGGCAAGTCACAACCAATGAGCTTGGCCAATTCTCGACGTATAACACCGAGGCACCCTGGTCGCCCGCCACCCCACCCATGCGCACCGGCACTTTCCGCGTTGTTGCTGGTCACGCCGATAGCGAGCAGGTCACCGTTAAAGTTTCTCCCGGTGAAAAGAAGATTGTCGAACTCCGAAAAAAATTGAGATAGAGTTTTTTGTTTAGAGGGCATCGCCCTCGCGCTCCCACGGACTTTGTCGCGGTTTGAATTTTCCGATGCGCGGAGAAATTCATGCGCGGATCGGCTAACGCCGATTATATCCGCGAACCACCACTCGGCGTCCGGGGCGGGCTTTTCGCCCGCCCTTGCTTGGTGAAATCATGCTGGGACTGGTATTTCATTCAGCTTGATTGGCCCTTGCTTGGGCTTGAAATTTTTAACTAAAATTTCACGTCGCTAGTATAAGTGGCTGGAGATTGGTGGACGAATAGTGAGCAGTTACGGCATCTATTTCTGCGAGAAGCAGAAGTACCTTCTCGCAGGGTGAAGACCGCTATCTGGCCTGACCACATCATCCTTTTGTAGCTAAATGGGCTGATCAGCGTGCTTGAGTCTATTAACTGCACTATTTAGTACTGTTCATTAGCGTGAATTAAGCGCTGCGTTCCAATTCGGTGCATGGTTGCGTGCTCTGATTGGTAGTTAAGGCCAAAGATATGCGTAACCAAGAAAATAGTGCGGTTATAGCCTTATTGGAAACAGAGATAGTCAGGGACGGAAAATAACGAGCCTAAGACGGTTTGCGATCAGGTGAAAGCTAATCACCAATCACGGGCCTAAGAGAAAGGAGATGCGAAACAATAATTCTTGCAGGCACTCACCCACTCTCTCTGTGGCGTATTTTCATGCAAAATAGATTCATCTAATAAGTGAATCGTAATTATATATCACTATCTTTTAGGGCGTCTGTAATCATGAAGATGCGCACATGTTTGCTGGGCCTATTTGCGAGATAAAAATTGTTTAAATGAATTGAAATATGATTATTTAAAATTTATTATTATGTTAAAGAGTTATCCCAAAGTAGTGGCTCCATATAGGTCATACCTTAATAGGTAATTATTTAAGCGAATAATGTAGTAAAAGCAGTATGCGTTTATTGTTAAATAAAATGCATTGCTGTGCAATGCGAGTTAATAATAAGAATGTCATAAATTGCCAGCCGGTCTCAAGACCGATAGAATAAAATATATATAACTAAAAATAGAATGACGTGAAAAATCTGTGAAATGTCATTAGGGTTGCATGCATATACCTCTAGATGCAATTTAAAAAATGTAACAACGTATGATGGAAATATAAACATGACAGCCATCGCCAATGAATTAGGATGTTAACTGACGCCATGAAACCGAATATAAACATTGTGAATATGGCACAGCGCGGCACAGCTTTTTTGCTGGTGTGTTCATTTGTTTCTATGGCGTACTCAAGTGAAGCACAGCTACATAGGCCCTCGGCTGTTGCTCTACTGATAAAAACAGCGTGTTTAGATTGTCATGATGCAGATGTGCAGAAGGGAAATTTACGACTCGATAATCTTTCTGCGGTCAGCAGCGATCCATCAACAATGCATAAATGGGTGCGTATTTATGATCGTGTGGCGGCGGGAGAAATGCCACCTAAGAAGAAGCCATTTCCCAGTGCACAACGACAAAATTTCCTCGATACACTTAGTGCCGAGCTCATTAAAGCAGACACGGATCAACAGCGTAAACAGGGCCGAGTCGTATTACGACGATTAAGTGCCAAAGAATATCAGCACGTAGTTCGTGATTTATTTAATTTACCAGAACTTGAAATCACGGATTTTTTACCAATTGATGATACGGAACATGGCATTGAAAATGTAGCCGATCTTCAACAATTGTCGTATGCGCAAATGTCGCAGTATTTAGAGGCAGCTGATGAAGTATTACGGCATGCTGTAGCGATATGGCCGCAATCTAAGGTTAATAAAAAACGTTTTGAGGCGCATCAATTAACCAATGTCGATAGCACCTTAATTAATAATAAAGTAACCTTTCTCAGAGAACCGAATGAAGCGCAAGGGGCATCGCGCATTGCGAGTCCAACAGGAGAGTCGGGCTATTATCGCATACGGTTTCAAGCGCAGGCCGCTTGTGTTAAAGATAAAAAGTTATTACCAAGCGGAAAAAATCAGGTGGTTGGTATAGGAGTCGCTCAGGGCCGGTTGCGTGGGCGCTTTTTACAATCGTTTGATTTAACATATCAGGAAAAAGTATATGAATTAACGGCGTGGCTAAATGCACAAGAATCCGTGATCATGCACTGCGCTAATATTCAGATAAATGGTGGGCCAAAGGTGCAAGTTGCTGATAAAGCATTTGA
>JAHEDF010000395.1 GCA_024641365.1 Planctomycetota bacterium
TCCACCACTTTTCGTGCCCAATCCCCCAGGCGCCTGCACCGAATGCGTGCCATCAAAAATGACCGGCACCCCAAAACTCCGCATGATGGGTAATGAGCGAAAATCACTGACTAACGTATTATAACCAAAAGAAGTGCCCCGCTCGATTAGTACCAATTTGCCTAACCCTGCTTCTTTTACAAATTTTTCGACAATATTACCACAATCAGTCGGCGCTAAAAATTGGCCCTTTTTAATACTCGTCGGTTTTCCTGAGCGCGCACATGCCACGACTAAATCCGTCTGACGGCAAAGCAGGGCTGGCACTTGTATCAAATCGACACTGGCGGCCACCTCCGCGACTTGGCCGACATCGTGTACATCTGTTGTTACCGGCATACCGGTTACTTCACGCACCAAGCGTAAAATACGCAGTCCATCAGTCATGCCATGACCACGAAAACTGCTATGACTGGTACGGTTCGCTTTGTCATAGCTGGCCTTAAAAATAACAGGAAAACCAACACGTTTTGCTGCTGTCTTGACCAACTTTGCCATCTGCAACGTATGTTTTTCACTTTCGATCACACATGGTCCCATAATCAAAACCGGTAATTTCCCTCCGATAACGACATTTTGGGCGATTTTTACTGAGCGAATGGCTGTCATGTGTCGAACGCTACGCATATCACCGGACGGAGGAAGAGTGGAGCTCGCACGGCACGGGCTTGCCCACTGCTCGACATCTCCAGCATGGCGTCACATGGCATTCACCGCGCGTATTAAAAATCATGCTGCCACTGCTGCGGTGGTGGCAGGTATATTAGTCGCCGTGCTTGGTGTTATTGCATTTGTTTTAGCATTACGCCCTAGTCATTGGCATCTCTCCGCAGGAGATATCGCTAGTTATCAATTACGTATTCAAACCAGTGAATTAATTGACCACCCAGATAAACGGGATGTTGAATTACCTGCCACCATACAAGAACAAGATTTACATATTATTGGAGTTGGCGGACAAAATGAAGCGGTCATATTAACCAACATCGATGGCAAGGAGCAAATGTCGTTGTTAACATTTGCATCCAATGGGAGCGCGCGCCGCTTGGATGCCGCTTCACGACCTGCGGATGCAGGCGTCGCAATTGGATTATTTGATTTTAATTTAATGCCATTGCCACCTGGTTCAGAACAAATTTGGAATGTGGATGTAGCATATGCTTTGTTACCGCCTGCGAAGCGCGTTTTACAAGGGAAAGCGCGTCGTTCGCGTTCAGGCTCAAATCCAGAATTTCAATTAAAATTACCTGCGAGTATTGAATGGATCGGCCCCAATCAACGGTATATGCAAATTAGAGACCTGACGAGTAAATATCGCTTTAATAATAGCCAGTCCATAATTGAAAGTGCTGACATTCGCTGCATCGCCGCCTTCGAAAAAGAAGATGGACGTCATCGCTTCAAAGTTCGCATTGAATTAAATTTATTACACGTCGGTCGCATCATTGATGACCCCGGACAGGTACGTGAATTGGCATTGGCTGGCATGGATGCACAAACGGCTCTGGCCCAAAATCAACGCAGTCGTTTACGTTCAATTCAAGAACGCATTATCAGCGCCTCGGTGCAAGATCCCCGTTTACGCCGTTATGTGCAAACGGTTATTACGCAAATACACAATCCAACACCGCCTCCAAATAATACGGTCAAAAACACGACCTACGCCGTACATTTAGGAAGTTGTCCCGTTGAGCGGCGTGTTGATGCACAACGTTTTGTCGCCCATTTAGCATCTGAAGGATTTCGCGCCTACATTACAGAAAGTAATAATAGTTTAGCAATTTTAGTTGGCCCCTATCTTGATCGTGATCCAGCTGTATTACGGACACTCAGTCAACGTTATCCACAACAACGTGCATCGTGGGTTGTAGCGAGTCCTTGATTATGAGCACACATTCATTGAACCAATTAAAATATTTTGGTAATCGACTTATTTTCGTCGCACTGCTCACCGTTGTCGGCATGACCATGACATGTGGATTAGAGAAATCTATTATTGAACGCCCAGATTCAGCTGCGCTTGACCGTTCATCCACGGCTCGTTGGCAATCGTTATTTAGTGAAAATCCTGCGTGGGTTAATCGGCAAGTCGCATTTTTAGAAACCCAACAAGTTGACCTTGGGCTCAGTTTATTATTGGGTCGTTTATTATATCGTGGTGAAGCGTGGACGCGTCGAGAAAATGAATCCGTAAATGCATTGCGTTGGCGTCAGGATACTATCAAGGTAAAACTGGCAATTTTACGCGCGCTTCGTGCTCGTCAGGAACCAGAAATTGTTGATTATATCTGTCGGTATTTAACCACTGAACAAGAACCCGAATTAGTTATTTCCGCTTTATCAACGCTTGCCTTATTAGATTCCAACATTGCTCCAAGTTGGGCCTTTCGCTTAGCTGATCCACGCGCACAACGCGCATTGCCTGGCGCACAATCGGCATCAGTGCGACAACAAGCGCTGACGTTTGTACTCGAAACGCGCGGCATTGAAGCAGAAGAAACACAACGTGCTTTTGATTGGGGTTTATTACGCGTGAGCGGCCCCGAGCGAAATCATGCCATCTATTTATTGTCTGGCCAAAAGGCTCCTGAATTACGACGCACTGTTACTTTAAAGCTGATTGATGAATATCGCAGTAAAGTCATTGATAGTGTTGGTAAAGATGGGTTGGTTTTAGCTATCGGTGATTTATCTGGATATGCTGACGATACATTAGTGAGCGCTCTCATGGCCATGGTGATTAATGGCGAACGCATTATTGCTACCACAGCAGCTACTGCCCTGGCAACCACACTCAGTTGGGATGCGCCCGTGGCGATAAATGATCTCATTACACGTGCTCAAAAAGACCCCGATCCTGTGGTGCGACACTCATTATTAGCGTTCCTTATGCGCCTGGACCCGAGTGCGGTCGCGGACATCTCATCCACTACCAGTCCATGGTCAGCGCTTGCCAACCACCACCACTTGTTGCAGCAATGGTCAGCGCCCACATTGCCACCCCTGCCACCGGCACCAAAAACAGCTCCGCCGAAACCCAAAAATTAGTTTGCTCGCAGCTTTAAAAATGAATAATTAGTAACCCGCTAATAACTACGCAAGTCATTGCTAAATCTGGCATCTGGGACTTGAAATTAAATAAAAAACTCGCAACATACGCCCGTTTCTTCCCTGTCTCAACCGGGATGTAGTAGATCGTATGGCACATACGGTGTACCATCACTTATCGGGTCTTTTATGAATCAAAATACAGCTGCCGATCCAGATGCGCTTTATTATCTCTACGTTAATGGAGATTGGGCGGGCCCATACCAAACACCACAAATTCGTGAAATGGTCGACAATGGAACCGTTGAAAGAGATTCTTTTGCTTACGCCGCAACACAACAACGTCATTTTACCGTTGAAGAATTATTAGCATCTCCAGCACCATCAGTTTCTAATCAATCACAAAATTCAAATCAAACTTCTCATGCAACCCAAGATAGTTTTGACGACACCTTTGATATTGCGCCAGAACAAGCGGCAGCCTTTGATCATGTCGTTCCTGACCTGCAAGCCTTTTATCGTTCTTATTTAGGAATTACCGAACGTAATGGTTTAGATCCCCATCAAGCTGCACAAGATTTACGCGATGCCCACAAACGATTAAAAGATGATTTATCATTACGCTGTAATGACGTTGGTGCATTATCGCGATTAATTAATGAAATTGACGAAATTTGTGATTACATTGCTAATCGTCAACAATTAGCGGTTATGTGGCAGCAATTATCTGAATTAGAAAAATTAGACATCGCCAATGAACCAGATGCCGCTTACGCAGCTGCAAATGCCGTGTTGCAATTATTAGCAGATCGTGCTGAGCAAATGGAACCGGAAGCGGATAGCACTGGCAGCGTATTATTAGATTTAGATGTTTTAGATGATGATGCAGATAGTGTCATCACGCGTAAAATATTAATTTCAGCTCGTAGCGAAGTCGCCAATACCAAACGCGACATGGATTCTTTGCAGCAAGCTTATAACGAGCTGCAAGAGCAACACGCAAAAGATCTAGAAAAAGCGCGTAAATTGCTGGAAAAAGCCGAGGCCGCGCGCGCCGAAGAACGGCATTTAGCACGACAAACTGCTGCAGAAGTTCGCAATTTAGCGGCTGAAATTCAGCGCCTTGCGAATGAACCAGATGTCATTGGTGGCAATGACCAAGAATTAATTGATCAAGTTGCTCGCCTTGGAGAAGAATTATCGAGTGCTGATATTTCTTCGCTGGCCTATATTGCAGGAGATGTCCTTATTCGCTTAATTGGTTATTTACG
>JAHEDF010000396.1 GCA_024641365.1 Planctomycetota bacterium
ACCACTTGGTGCCATTCGCTGGTTATGTGCGACGCGTAGCGGCTTTTCTTGCTGATAAAAAAATAACTGTGACACTCAAGGCATTACCGGTTGGACAACATGCTGATGATCGCTCAATTTTATGGGCAAATGCTGGTACGGCCACATTTGCTTATATTACCGCACCGAGCAAAACAACTTTTGATCATGCCAATCAACGGCTACAAAGCCTTGAAGGAACTCATGGCTATCATCTTGGAGCAACAGCTCAGGAAATGGCCAAAGAACGCACCCTGACAACGCCTAATAATTTTACCGTAATGGGTGGAAACCTTGCTGATTTACGTGCCTTTTTAGCAAAGGCGGAATCAAGTCTCAGCGCAAAAGGCTAATTTTTCGCATTAGTAAATAAAAACCGGTAGATGCTTGAGGCATCTACCGGTTTTTAGTGTAATAGTATTATATTTTATGGAGCTGACGTTTTCATTTCAGCAACTTGGTCGGCTGCATTGTTTGGTGATGGCTCTTGTCCGTTTGGCCAATCGACAGCAATGGCAATACGAACGCCTAAATATAAGGTGCGCATATCTTGTCTAACTGCTAGTCGATTTGCAGCACGAATTTTATCCGGGCCATCTCCCCATGATCCACCACGGGCTACGCGTTCTTCTTGCTCGCGACCAATTGGATCGGTAACTGCTGTTGGTGAATAGGTACCATAACGATCTTCACACCATTCCCACACATTACCATGCATGTCAAATAATCCGAGTGCATTTCCGAAACGTCGTTTGACGCCTTGAGTCGTTGCGGTGGTGCCTTTAAACCATGAAATGGTATCGAGTTTATCAAGCGACACAGGTCCAACGTGGCTGGCATAGGGCGCGGCAACACCAGCACGGCAGGCATATTCCCATTCAGCCTCAGTTGGCAAACGTGCACGGAGCCCTGTAATTTTGGTGCTGAGTCTTTCGCAAAATGCTTTACAGGCGTTCCATGACACGCGCTCAACTGGATATTCAGGTGATTTAAAACGACTATCACTAGGTCCTAATACAACGGCCCAAAATCCTTGCGTACATTCGGTGTCAGCCAACCAAAATGAACGCGACAATGTCACGAATACTTGGGTTTCATCTTTTTCTCTACCGATTTCTTTTTCTGGACTACCCATTAAAAAACTGCCCGATGGAATGTAACGGAATCGTTGCGTCACCCCATTAATTGTTAAATCTGCCCAAAGTCCAAATTGATCACGGCCTGATTCTGATGCCCACGCTGGTTTACCCGGTCCGTTTAGAACAGTCACACGAGTTACTAAATTTGCGACTTCTTCGTCTTCGGTACCAACAAGTGCAACTAAATCCCGACGATCACGTATAGCTCCTTTGGGTAAAATATATTGTCCTGCTAATTCTTCATTTAATGATTTCATTAAATCAGTTACTTTTTTCGCTTTGGCTAAGTAAGTCTTTGCTTGCGGATCTTGTTCACCGACTTCATTAACCAAAGCCTGAGCTTTTATGAGCGCGTCTTCAGGTAATGACGCAACTTTATCTAATGGTTTTAATGCAGTTCGTAATTCGGTAACACGCCGCACTTTCGCCGCCCAGCGTTTTACTTCTAATGATGCAGGACCTACAATCTTTGTGAACGCTGCTAAATGTTTTTCCACATCAACAGGCAGTGGCTCTACTTTATCCAACGCAATTAGAATGGCATGCAAACGTTCATAATCATTTACGCGGGTTCGCCATTGTTTGACATCGGAATCTTCTTCACCCGCTAAACGTGCTAACAAATTCAAATCATCAACAAGCGCTTGATCAATCGTAACATCAGCTCCATCACGCGCCCGCAACGATTGTCGAAGTGATTCTAATTGTTGTTTTTCTTCTGTTAAACGTCGTTCGTATAAACGCTGTTGCGCTTCTGCTAATGCGCCGAGTCGCCCTAGGGTTTCGACCGCTTTTGTGGTTGCATCTAATTCCACGACGGTCATGCGCTTAGGGTCATCAAAGCGTTTTAAAGTGTCTTGCATTGCCGCCTGTGCATCGCGTTCATCGCGTAAACGATTTTGCCAAGCTTGTAGCTGACCGTCATCTGGGCTCACTAAAGCTCGATAATCTGCTAAACGTTCTTCTGCCTGACGTTGTTGAGTAACGTTCAAAGCATCGGGAGCATCAAGTAACGACAAAGAATTACGTAAATTTTTTATGCGACTTAACGAGGTATCAACTTTTCGTTGCCAACGAACTAAATCGGAATCATCTTTTTCCGCAATTGTAGCATAGGCTTGCAAATCATCTTTAATGGCTGTTTGTAATCCAATCGTTGCCCATTCAACAGCATCCAAACGGGCTAGATTTTTTCGCATTTCAGCAATTCGGTTCTGTCGCGCTTGTAAAGCCACTGTCCATTTACGCACTTGTTCATCTTCGTTACCAACCAAAACAATTAGCGCATCTAAATCTCGTTTGATAGTGACCATGTTCGCCAAAGTGATGACTGTATCTACAGTATCGAGTACGGCTAAATTAGCGCGTAATTGTCCAACACGGTCACGGCTCGAATTTAGTCGCCCTTGCCAGCGTTTTACATCTTCATCATTGTCACCAGCAATAATACTTAATTGCGCTAAAGACGGGCTTAATTTCTCTGCTTGCGCCGTACTGACTACTGGTGATTGATCTAATTCTGAGAGTGTCGTACGTAAATTTGCAATTGCAGCTACAGCTGCATCAATACGACCTTGCCAACGCGCAACATCTTGGCCATCACTACCGACATCTTCCTTATATTTATCTAAGTCGGTAATTGATTCTAAACGTAAAGCAGCTGCCGGTAAGGTATCCGTGTCCAATCGATTGAGACGTCTTTGTAAATCACCAACTCGCTGTAATTTTGTCTGCCAACGCGCATAGTCAGCATCTTCATCACCAGCTAATTTCCCCAATGCCGCTAAATCATCTAAACTACTTTGTGGAATTGGTTGTGATTGGTCGAGAACAGCTAAATTACCTTTCAAACGCGCAATTTCATTTTGAGCAGTTTGTTGTTCAGCGGTGGCCTGCGTTTGCCATACCACAACGCCGCCAATAACTGAAACCAATAATAACGCAGCAACAATGTATGGCCAAATGCGACGCTGACGAATACCAAGACGGCGCATCGCTTCATCAGCACCAGTACCAAAGGCATTCATTAATGCCGTCATTGGCGCAGAACCAGCGCGAACACGTTCAAGATCGCTCACTAATTCATTAGCATCTTGATAACGTTTGTCTGGATCCTTTTGTAAACATTTTAAAGCAACGGCTTGATAAGCATCAGGCACTTCAGCACGTAGCGATGTAATTAACGTCGGCTCTGCGTAGTTATGTTGATAAATTAAAGCATTGGCAGTTGCACCATCAAATGGTTTTTTACCCGTTAGTAATTCGTAAAATACAACGCCCAATGAATAAATATCAGCCCGACCATCAACTTGATCGCCGCGACCTTGTTCAGGTGAACAATATGCCGGTGTACCAACTGCCGTTCCGGTCATGGTTAAACCGTGTTCACCGGCAATTTTACTTATGCCAAAGTCAGCAATTTTAACCACGCCTTTGGTCGTGATCATTAAGTTGGCGGGTTTAATATCGCGATGCACGATACCATGGCGTCCGGCTTCAGCTAAACCACGTGCCGCTTGTATAACGAAATTCGCAGCCTCGTCTGGAGTAAATAATTGCGCAGCATCAGTTTTTTCACTAATTTTTTCAGCGAGGTCAACACCCTCAACAAATTCCATAACAAAATACACCATGTCTTGGTGTGTACCTGCGGCGAAAACTTGCACTACATGTGGTGAGTTGAGCAATGACGCGGTCGTCGCTTCTTGTTCAAAGCGTTGACGCATTTGTTCATTTGACGCTAAATGTGGTGGCAAGACTTTTAAAGCCACACGCCGTTTCAGTGAAATTTGTTTGGCACGATAAACCGTACCCATGCCACCTTCACCTAAAATACCACCAATTTCATAATCCCCGATTGTTTGGCCAGTCAGCGCGCCTTGGCGGCCTTTTAAGTGCCACCCATCATCCATTGTTGAATTTGTTTTACGGCTTCCGCCTGTCGTAATTGCACCAGGTTCATGACCTGATTTTCCCTGTGGTGATGGCGTACCAATAATAGTCGCGTCATTACCAAGCCATTCATCTTCTGAAGTCTGCGCCGGAGCCACTCTTTTCGGAACTGGCGCGCCAACTAACGTCTGTTCAGTGCCTGTCCATTCATCACCATTTTCATCGGCTGGACGATTTTTGGGTAATGCGGTTTTCTCTGCGCCTAACCAATTAGACGAATCATCATCAGTCTGTTGTTGTTGAGCTG
>JAHEDF010000397.1 GCA_024641365.1 Planctomycetota bacterium
GGCTGAATAATTAAATTGGGTTATATTTATTTTTTTTTGATCTTTATATTTTTAAAAATAAAAAAAACGGCTTGGCTCAGAAGGTGCTTGCTTTTGTCGAGCATCTGGTGTGAACCGGCCTAAAACGTGCGAGTCTGCTACTCGCGCTCAAACCTTGTGATCATCTAGGCTGCTCGTAGCTGAATTGGCGGGAGCACATTGACCAAACACAACTGCTCGCTTCAATGCCGCCTGTTATCGGGAGACTCAATGAAACCGAAGGTGTTGGTATTGCGGGCGGCTGGGACGAATTGTGAGGTCGAAACCGCGTATGCGTTTGAGGCGGTGGGAGCGACTACCACGACCTTGCATGTCAATCGACTGCGAGAAAAAGCCGATGTTTTGCGGCAATATCAGGTATTAGCGTTGCCGGGTGGCTTTAGTTATGGCGATGATGTGGCCTCGGGGCGCATTTTTGCGAATGAGCTGATGTCGGCGTTGCGCGATGAATTGCTTGGTTTTGTTGATCGCGGTGGTTTTGTCATCGGTATCTGTAATGGTTTCCAAGTGTTGGTAAAATCAGGGCTTTTGCCGCGTATTGCTGGTGATGTGACGCCGCAGGCGACGCTCACCGACAACACCTCGGGCATTTATACGGATCGCTGGGTGCGATTAACCGGTGATCCGAAACGCTGCGCGTGGATTCCCGATGATCTCGAAATGGAAATGCCTGTGGCGCATGGCGAGGGACGATTTGTTGCGTCGAAGCAAGTTCTCGCCAAGTTGGCGGCAGGACATCAGATTGCGCTGCGCTACAGCAGTGGCACGAATCCGAATGGCTCGACTGATGACATTGCCGGTGTGTGCGATCCAACCGGCCGCGTTTTTGGTTTGATGCCACATCCAGAGCGTTTTCTGCGTTGGGAAAATCACCCACGTTGGACTCGCGAACCGCGCCGCGCCGAAGGCGACGGCCTTCGTTTATTCCGCTCAGCTATCACCCGTCTTACGGAGAACTGACCTCATGCCGATTAAAACCCACTGGCTTGCTCCTCTTTTAATGACTGTCATTGGCTTTGCGCCACTCGTTGGCGAAGAAGCGCCAGCGCAAGCAGTTGAAGAAAAACAACAAATAGATGATCGCCAAGTGAGCGTGTGGGCGCGTAAAGAAGTGGTTATTAATGCCAAAGCCTCTGACGAAGAAGACGTCAAATCGCGTGAATTATGGTACCGTTCCTATGATGGAAAAAATTGGGGTGAATGGCAAAAGCATGGAATCGTATTTGCTAAAAACCAACCAATTACCTGGGCGCCAAGTGAAGGACACTGGCAATTATATTTCCGCAAAACCTCAATTGCTGATTTAGCAATGCCTGTGCCGGAAGCATCAACCAAACGGCATGCTGAATTTATTATTGATCGTACTGCACCAACGGTCGCTATCGAATTTCCGACCTCCAAATCAAAATTACGTGGTGGTACTAAATATAGTATTAAATGGTCAGCTACCGATAAATATTTAAAAGGCGCGCCTGTTACCATTCGTTATTCACGTGATGGTAAAGGCACTTGGGATGTTATTGCCCAAGATATTCCCAACACTGGCACCTTTGAATGGACCACGCCAACCGACATGACGACGGCGGGTGAATTAGAAATTTTGGCCGCAGACAAAGCAGGCAATGTTGGCACCATGTCCAGCACCGCGGTGTTAATTGACTCAGTTAATCCAAGTGGCGCGGTGACCGGTCCTGCTATTACGGCAGCCCACGACGTTAATTTATCCTTACAAGTGCGCGACGTCGGTCCTGCTGGATTATCAACGGCTCGTTTATGGGTGTCCCAAGATGATGGCACCAGTTGGGCAGAAGGCCCTTTTATCAACGATCCGTTTAATGCCGTTGCGTGGAAAGCGGCCTCCGATGGCAAATTCCGTTTAGCGGTTATTGCCACGGACCAAGCAGGCAATTCCACACCAATTCCCAAAGGTAAAGCAGACGATCAATTTATTTTGACCGTCGATACGACCGCGCCCAGCATTCAATTGTCATCCGCCATCGGCATCGTTGAAGCCGATAAAGCAGTGGGCAATCGCCGCGCCTTTAAGCCAGGCGTCCGCGTGCAAGTGCCATTCGCGATCAAAGATGCGAATATTAAACCAAATTCGGTGACGGTGTCCTTGCAAACTGATCCAGCAAAAGGCTGGACCGATTTAGGAAAAGATTTGCCAACGGATAGTGCGTTCCGTTTTGATATCCCAGTTGCCGACACTAAGACGGCCCGTATTCGCATAACGGCCGTTGATTTAGCAGGTAATGTTGGCGAAGTCGTTGCTGTCGAAACCTTCCAAATTGATAACAAGATCGAAGACGACGTAATCGAAATCAAATAATTTGTTGTGATTTAGCAGGGTGCTGAAAAGCACCCTGCGGGGGTTGAAGGGGGTCGTCTGGCCCCCTTTGTTAAGAGTCAGACGAGAAAAAATCAGGTAAAATTGCAATTTTAATTGCACCTGATTTTTTCTCATCCTATCAGGCTGGTGCATTTCAGCAGCCTGATAGGCGTATAAACAGCCATTTTCGTGGCTTTTGTACTAAGATGCCCGGCCAGTGCTTCCCTAGCGCTGGCCGGATTTATTCTGGAGAGCTATGAAATCGCTGCCGTTACTTGATGGTTTAATTTCGCCTGCTGACTTGCGTCGCTTTACACCTGCTGAATTAAGCCAGTTGGCTGAAGAAATGCGTCACCGCATTAAAGAAACCACCTCACAATATGGTGGCCATTTAGCCTCTAATTTAGGGACCATAGAATTAACTTTAGCCTTACATCGTGTATTTGATTTTAGCAGTGATCGCGTGTTGTGGGATGTCGGCCATCAAGCCTATCCCCATAAATTATTAACTGGCCGCGCCAAAGTATTCCACACCAATCGCCAAGAAGGCGGCATTAGTGGTTTTCCTGATCCGAAAGAAAGTCTCTACGATTTGGCAAAAGTAGGACACTCATCGACAGCCATTTCAACGGGTGTCGGTGTGGCAGAGGGTTATCGCCAGCAAAACCAACGTCGTCGTACGGTTGTCGTGGTTGGTGATGGAGCACTAACGGGTGGTATGTCGTTTGAGGGCTTAATTAACGCCGGACAATTAAAGAGCGATTTATTAGTCGTACTCAATGACAACGGTAATTTTATTGATGCCCCAGTTGGTTCATTGCATACGCATTTGGATCGTATTCGCAGTGGAAAAATGTTCCAATATATGCGCGAACGTTTTGTTAAAACTTTAAAACGTATTCCACGTGGCAAAGGTTTAGAACGTTTTGCCGCGCACATTGAATTAGCCGCGCACAAATTAATTTCTCCTGGTTATATTTTTGAAGATTTAGGTTTCAGTTATTATGGCCCGGTTGATGGTCATGATATAGCAGCGGCCGAAGCAGCATTACGGCGCGTTGCTGATTTACGCGGCCCCGTGTTATTGCATGTACTGACCAAAAAAGGTGGCGGTTGGGAACCATCCGCAGCCGATCCCTTGCTCTTCCATGGTCCAAAAGGTTTCGATGTCGAATCGGGTTATTTTCATCCCAAACCAAAATCGCGCCAAACCTATTCGCAAGTATTTGCCGATACCATGCTGGCAATGGCAGAAGAAGACGCCCGTTTAGTAACAATTACCGCTGCGATGCCATCGGGCACGGGCCTCAGAAAATTTGCGCAAAAATATCCAGAGCGCATGTACGACGTTGGTATTTGCGAACAGCACAGCTTTGGTTTTGCTGAAGGTTTAGCCATTGCTGGCATGTTACCGGTGGTCGGTCATTATTCGACTTTCGCACAACGTGGCTTTGATCAAATTTTCCAAGAATTAGTCGTACAGCGTAATTTAGGGATTGTGGTCACGCTCGACCGCGCTGGATTAGTCGGCGAAGACGGTGAAACCCATCAAGGTTTATATGATATTTCCTGGAGCCGTTGTTTCCCAGGCTTGTCGTTATTAGCACCGAAAGACGGTGCCGAATTAGAAATGATGCTGCGTTGGTGCCATAGCCATCGCCAAACAAAAGAGCGATTAGCCGGTTATTTAATTCGTTATCCCAAAGACGAAATTCCCGATATGAATTGGGGACACACATCTATCGAGTATGGTAAAGCTGAAATATTACAGCAAGCCGACCTCAGCCACGCCGATCGTTCACGCCGTTTAATGGTATGGGCATACGGTGCGCCAGTAAAAACCGCGTACGAAGCCATCCAAGAACTTGGCGACGAAGCCGTTGATGTAACATTAGTGAATGCGCGTTTTGCCAAACCAATCGACGTCGATTTATTAAGCGAATTATCAGCCACGCATGGTCAATTGT
>JAHEDF010000398.1 GCA_024641365.1 Planctomycetota bacterium
GAACAAAATTTACACACCATCGATTACGTGACGCGCTGCATTTATAAAAAATTACATGTAAACGGAGTTGCGGCTGCCGTAACGCGGGCGGTGCGGGACGGCATTATCAAACGTTAGCCGTTATCGTAACGACAGCAATTTGTGTTCGATGTCACGCTGTTATTCAACATATGCAGCTAAGATGAGAGAAAGAGCTCTCTTTTTACGCGTTCACGTAAATAACAAATAGCACAAAGAGCAGTACTCTTTGGCTATGCGAAACGCCCCCATTCTGATTGTGGTCGCTTTAATCTGTAATTGTGTTGGCAGTGCTCAGGCAGCCGTCATGTCGAGTACCATAGATTATGGTCGCGATATTCGTCCGATACTCTCAGAAAATTGTTTTTATTGCCACGGACAAGACGCCAATAAACGAAAAGCAAAAATTCGTCTCGACACCTTAGATGGGCAAAGAAAAGATGGACTCGTTATTCCTGGGCGACCAGATGATAGTGAAATAATTAAACGACTTTTGACGACAGATAAAGACGATGTCATGCCTCCTGCTGATTCAAATCGGCACGTGACCCAAGCACAAATACAATTATTGCGCCGTTGGATTTCAGAAGGGGCTCCATTTGATGGTCATTGGGCATTTACCGCACCGGAAAGACCTGCGTTACCACAGGTAAAAAATGACAGCTGGATTCGCAATCCAATAGATAATTTCGTTGCGGCTAAACTTGACGCCGCCGGTTTGTTTCCATCGCCGGAGGCAAATAAGGAGACGCTTATTCGCCGGCTCCCTTTGGAGTTAATTGGCTTGCCACCGACATTGGCAGAAATCGACGCATTTATCGCTGATACATCCGATAAGGCGTACGACAATTTGATTAATCGCTTAATGTCTTCTCCGCATTACGGAGAACGTATGGCATTACCGTGGCTGGATGCAGCTCGCTATGCAGACTCGAATGGTTTCCAAAAGGATGGCGACACCTTTCAGTGGGTATGGCGTGATTGGTTAGTCAAAGCATTAAATGATAACATGCCATTTGATCAATTTACCATTGAGCAATTAGCGGGTGATTTACTGCCGGATTCAACGCGCGAACAAAAATTAGCGACAGCGTTTCACCGTAATGGCCTATTAAATGGTGAGGGAGGCAACATCGCAGAAGAGCAACGCTTTGTCATATTATTCGATCGCGTCGATACCACAGCAACGAATTGGTTGGGATTAACCATGGCGTGTGCGCAATGTCATGACCATAAATATGATCCTATTACCCAAAAAGATTATTATTCGATGCTCGCAGCATTTAATAATGTGCCAGAAACAGGTACAGCTGGGCGCATAACGACAATTATTCACTCCGCAGAGCCATTATTAGACATGGCTTCATCCGAACAAAAAGAACTGAAAAATACATTGGAAGCCAATGCGGCAGCAGCGCGCAAACAAATGAAAGAGGAAAGGGGGAAATGGGAAAAACGAGTTAAAGAGGGTGCGGAAACGATTAAAGACGAAGAAGTCTTGAAACTCATTAAACGTACCGATAAAAAACTGGAGAAATTTGAAGAGCGAAAAGTAGACACGTACTTCAATGATCACGTGGCGCCTAAACTTCCAGGCAATCCGAAAAAAGTACTAAACGACAGTCAAAAAGCAGCGAGCGATTTAAAGAATAATTACCCCATGGTGATGGTCATGTCTGATTCGAAGCCGCGCACAACACATATTCTCGATCGCGGCAACTATGAATCACCGCGTGAAAAAGTTGAAGTAAATGTCCCTGAGTTTTTACCGCCATTACCACCAGAAGCTCCGCGCAATCGTTTAGGTTTGGCAAAATGGTTGGTGTCGAAAGAGCAGCCACTCACAGCACGCGTAATTGTTAATCGTATGTGGCAACAATTCTTTGGTGTAGGCTTAGTGAAAACGTCTGAGGATTTTGGCGTTCAAAGTGAACCACCAATTCATCGCGCATTGTTAGATTGGTTGGCCGTCGAATTTCGTGAAAGTGGTTGGGATTTCAAACATATGCAGCGCCTTATTTTAACGAGCGCAACCTATCGCCAAGTAAGTAGCGTTACGCCATCTTTGTTAGAAAAAGACCCAGAAAATCGTTTATTCGCCCGTGCACCGCGTTTCCGTTTACCATCAATGATTATTCGCGATCAAGCATTGGCGGTTAGTGGTTTATTAGTTCACGATATTGGTGGTAAACCAGTGTATCCCTATCAACCAAAAGATATTTGGGACAGTTTAGCTATTACCAAAGAGCGTGATTTCACCTATCCACAATCAACGGGAAAAGATTTATATCGCCGCAGCTTATATACGTTTTGGCGACGAACGGTTGCTCCTTCCAATATGTTTGACGCATCACAGCGCCAAACCTGTACCGTGCGAAGTACTGCAACCAGCACGCCATTACACGCATTAACGACGATGAATGACCCAACGTTTGTTGAAGCGGCGCGGGTATTGGCGGAAAAAATTATGAATGAGCCAGAACAAGATCGATTAGCAATCGTATTTAGAACCATTGTGAGCCGTTGGCCAGATGACAAAGAACGCGTTATTTTGCAAAAGAGTTTTGAGAAACAACGTGCGCGCTTTGCTGCTGATGAAAAATCTGCACAAGCATTTATTGCTGTTGGTGAAACGAAAGTGAATTCGCCACATGATCCCATTCAGTTAGCTGCCTTGGGAGCTGTTTGTTTAGGGATTTTAAACCTTGATGAAACCGTGAGTCGCCAATGAAAACCAATCGACGCCAATTTTTAGGTCAAGCCGTAGCGGGTGCGGGACTTGCCGCATTAGGGCCGCTGGGAAATAAATTACAGGCAGATGATCGTGCTAATTGGGGCGCGGGACCAACGGCTTTAAAAGGACTGCCACATTTTGCGCCTAAAGCAAAACGTCTTATTATTTTATGGATGGGTGGCGGTGCATCACATATTGATCTGTACGATCATAAGCCTGGTCTCGAAAAATTGCGCTTTAAAGAATTACCAGATTCGGTGCGTTCTGGTGTGCGGCTGTCTTCAATGACATCGAATTATAAATCATTTCCAATTTTACCTGCCGTTAAACCCTTTAAACAATATGGGCAAAGCGGCACGTTCATGAGTTCGTTATTGCCACATATTGGCTCTATGGCTGATGACATCAGTATTATTCGTTCCATGCAGACGGAAGCCGTTAACCATGCGCCCGGTGTTACTTTAACGATGACCGGGTCACAAATTCCTGGTCGTCCCAGCATCGGGGCATGGCTGCAATATGCGTTGGGTGTGCAAACCAAAAGTTTACCTGGTTATGTTGTTATGACTTCTACTGATGAAGGGCGAACCTGCGGACAATTATTTTATGAGCACTATTGGAGCAGCGGGTTTATTCCCTCGCGTTATCAAGGCGTACGTTTTCGCGGAGAAGGGGAGCCCGTTTTATATCTAGGCGATGCACCAGGAATGAGCCGTGCACAAAAACGGGACTTATTAGATGATTTAACTGCGCTTAATGGCCATCGTTTTAATCAGGTTGGTGATCCTGAAATTGAGACCCGCATGTCGCAATTTGAGATGGCTTACAACATGCAGGAAAGTGTGCCTGATTTATTAGAAATTGAAAAAGAACCGCAGCATGTGCTCGACCTGTATGGCCCAGACGTGAAGCGCCGTGGCAGTTTTGCTTTTCATTGTTTATTAGCGCGGCGCTTAGCTGAACGGGGTACGCGCTGTATTCAATTAATGCACAGTGGTTGGGATCAACATAATAATTGGTCGTATCAATTAGAAAACCAATGCAAAGACACCGACCAACCGAGTGGCGGATTACTTAAAGATTTAAAACAGCGTGGATTATTAAAAGATACGCTCGTTGTCTACGCGACCGAATTTGGTCGCACGGTATTTTTGCAAGGGAATAAGGATAATCCCAAAGGATACGGACGTGATCATTTTGGTCGCGCTTATAGTGTGTGGATGGCGGGTGGCGGCATTAAAGGCGGACAAGTGTACGGTGAAACAGATGATTTTGGTTACAGCGTCGTAAAAAATCCAGTGCATGTGCATGATTTACAAGCCACTATTATGAACCAAATGGGAATTGATCATGAGCGCTTAACGTATCGCTACCAAGGTCGTCAATTTCGTTTAACCGATGTCCATGGTCACGTCATAAATGATGTATTATACTAATTTCGCCTCAAATCATCCGTAATGGCAACAGATTAACATGGAGAACCAGTGAACCGAAGAGGAAACCTGTGTTTTTTTTAATAACCACAGGAATTTCACCTGAG
>JAHEDF010000031.1 GCA_024641365.1 Planctomycetota bacterium
CAGAGTCACAATTTCCTGCTAGATTACCTTTTTCGATCCCGAGTTCTAAAGATGGCAGTGAGGTATACATACCAATCTTATCAGCCATTGCTTGGTCTATCGATATTCCTGCTTGAATATCAGTGCCAGACGTTTTGCGAATTTGCACACCAGTTAGGAATGTACCGGATTCGCGTGCGTGGTCGCCAGCACCATCACCATTCGCACGTGCTTTATCGTGGCGCAAATTATTTATAACTAATACGTCATCCATGACGGGTTTGAGGGGCACTAAAATGCGTGGCAATTCACTCGGCGCGTCTTTTTTAAATTTCCAATGCTCCTGCACGACACCATTCGGAATCATTATAAATGCAGTACGAATTGGTGATCGATATGATTTACCTGATTTTGGCGTTTCAGCCCAGCCCATAGTTTCCAATAGGGGGAGTGCCATAGCGACACCCAGTCCACGCAAAGCAGTGCGCCGCGAGATCATCCAGTGTTTGTGCATGGCTAGTTCCTTCTAGGTCCTATTGGTAGAAAACTTAGGGTAAACGACGGTGCATGAAAGGGAAACTTGTGACAATTTCAGTAGTGAGCGTGTTGAAGGCATACTTATCTTTGATGACTTGGGCCGAAATCTGACTGACTATTGCATCGTCATAGTCCTGGAGGCCACGACCAAGTGCAAAAGTGAGCATCTTCTCTGTAATACTGCGAGTGAAGGATTCTTTACGATCTAAAAAGACTTGCTTCAACTCTTGTGGATTCTTGAAGCTAATGCCGCCAGGAAGATCACCAGCCGTGTCGAGTGGTTTGCCGCCATCTGAGGTTCGCCAGCGACCAATAGCATCAAAATTTTCCATACCAAAACCAATGGCATCCATTTTTGTATGACATGATGCGCAGACGGGATCTTGACGATGCTTTTCCATGATTTGGCGCAAACTTAAACCAGCGGTGCCTTTTTCTCCGTTTTCAGGCAATGGCGCAACAGCTGGTGGTGGTGGCGGAGGTGGATCGCCAATAATTTGTTCTAAAATCCATTTTCCACGTTTGACCGGACTCGTACGCCCAGGTTGCGAGGTCACTGTCAAGACACTCGCCATAGATAAAACGCCACCGCGATTACGATCTTGTAGCGTCACTTTGCGCATATTGTCGCCAGTAACATTATTTATTTCATAATGTTTGGCCAAGCGTTCATTTAAAAAAGTGTAATTCGAGTCGATGAATTCGAGTATCGAACGATTCTCTTTCATAATGTGTTCAAAATATAATAACGATTCATCATGCATTGCTGCACGTAACTCTTTGTTAAACGTCGGGAATTTTTTCGGATCAGGTTCGACAGTTTCCAATGAACGCAATGTCAGCCATTGCTCACCAAATGTTTCGGCTAGTGCCAGTGCTTTCTCATCTTTCATCATGCGCAAGGCTTGTTGTTTTAAAACCTGAGGCTCTTTCAGTTTTCCTTTTTTGGCCAGTTCAAATAATTCCTGGTCAGGCATGCTGGACCATAGAAAATATGAGAGCCGTGACGCTAATTCGTAATCATCTAATACATAAGTTTTATTAGGAAGTGTCGCTTTGCGATCTTCTTCAATTCGAAATAAGAATGAAGGTGATACTAAGATGGCTTTTAAAGTATATTTTATTGATTCTTCAAATGTTTCGCCTTGGGCAGTTGCCTTGTCGTAGAGGGTCATGAGGCGTTTAACTTGATCATCTGTAGCTGGACGTCGAAACGCTAGCGAGGCAAAATTGTTAACGATTTTAAGCGCTGCATCTCGCGGCTGTAATTCAGGGCTTGGTTCAACGATAAATATACGTTTATTAGTAGGTATATTTTTATTGCGAATAAAAGTGGGACTAGAGAGCGAGATGTCATGCACGCCCAATTTACGTACGTCTGGCGGCGGGGCTTTTTGTCCTGGCTTTAATTTATCCTTGGGAATAGGCGGGTCGGTATGCGGGTTAGTAAATGCCAGTGCAATAGTGTGCCGCCCTTTTTCCAGGGGTAAATAAACGGTAAAAGTTTTCGGACGATTAATGGAACCGGTGATTTTATATTCTTTTACAACTTGGTTGTCGACTTTAACCTCAAGAACAGCGGGTTCTTTGCCAGCTTGGTCTGCTCCTACGCGCATTTTTAAAGTGTATTTTGCTTCTTCGGGAATTGCGACTGATAAAACAGATTCACCTTTATCTGTAAATTCACGGATGCCTGCTTTGGCATCGGCTGGCAAAGCTTTACCACCATGAATAGCAGGCAATTGAGCTCCTGTTAATTCAATATCAATTGGTTGAGCAACAATAGTGGCATCAAGAATACTGGTGGCAGCGTCTAAATATTTTTCTAATAATAATGGGGGTAAAGATAATACGTCGCCAATATTGTCAAAACCTTCACCGACATCATCAGATGGGAAAGCATTTCGTGCAGTGCGTAAATCTAAGCCAATTAAATCACGAATAGTGTAATCATATTCAGTACGATTGAGGCGGCGAATAGTGACACGTCCAGGATCAGGTGGCCCATCATATTTTTTGAGATTTTTCAGCCCCGCAATCATGCGCTCCCGCTCATCCATAGTCGGTTGCTTCGTTGCCTTCTTTGGAGGCATTTCATGAATGTGAATTTGATCGATTACGCCGCGCCATAATTTGGTGGATTTTGAGGCCGTCGCTTCGTCGTTAATGCGTTCCAAATCTAAATCTGCTTTTTGCTTTTCTTTTCCATGACAACTAAAGCAATACGTCGCAAACAACGGACGCACATCGTTCATGTAAGACGATTCCGCCGCGCTTGCCGAACAAGTCAGCGCGTAAGTCAGCATACAAGTCAGTAAAGCAGAACGCGTCTTCATAAGTACTTTATTCAGATTGTAATTAGCTGTGTTGCAAAGTTCCTGATGTAATTCTCCCAAAGAGTTACACAGACTGTGTCAAACATAAACGAACTCACATCATGCCGTTAACCAGCACTACCCGCATGGGTATCGTTTAGTCTTCGATATGTTTCCGCTATGGGGCCACCGGGATGATTTTGCAGGATTATGTTAGGGGAACGTCTCTCATATGCGTTGGTGACGAGTTTAGTTCAACAAATCACATGCGTTTAAGCTAAATCGAACAAAAGCAGTTCACTTTTCTGCATAGCTTGAATCGCAATGGTCTTTTCACCATGTATTCGTAGCGAATCACCAGCGCGAATGGTTTCATTGCCAAATTGAACCTCGCCAATTGCAATGTGGAGGTATGCGTGTCGTTGTGACGGCAGCTGGTACGACAAGGAAGCATCTTTGTCTAATATGGACGCGAACACAGCAACGTCCGTTTGTAATGGCAGTGTGCCATTACGTCCGTCTTCTGTAACTACGGGACACCAAACATTCGTACGCTCAGCGCTCGTAAAATGTTTCTGCTCATAACGAGCGGGTCCACCTGGTTGTTTTGGCTCTAGCCAAATTTGTAACAAATGAGTTTGTTCATCGGTTGATGGATTAAATTCACTGTGGCGAATTCCAGATCCGGCGCTCATGCGTTGGACATCACCAGGTTTTAGGACATCACCATTTCCGAGTGAATCTTTGTGCTGTAATTGTCCTTTTAAAACATACGTCACAATTTCCATATCACGATGTCCATGCGTGCCAAACCCCATGGACGGAGCAATATAATCATCATTTATAACACGCAGTGAACGATATCCCATATTATTGGGATCGTAATAATCACCGAATGAAAATGAGTGCCAACTGTCCAGCCATCCGATACTGGTATGCCCGCGTTCGTTGGCCCGTTGAATGGTGTACATAACTCGACCCTTTCTGCGATTGGCAACCGCTTTTTGGTGTTGGATTATTTACATCATAGCAACTGTGATCTGTAAATAAATAAGTGGCTTTATCTTTGTGGAACCACGACGCTGTCTACTTAATCAATGGTCCATTGTAATTTCATATTACACAATTCTTTAAGCCGGGTATTGAGCGTATTGCGCGTAATACCAAGCACCTGCGCTGCTTTGCTCTTATTATTATTGCACGCATTTAAAACGGCTTCGAATAAATAGCGCTCCCATTTACTCCGTACCACATCGTATAAGTCACTACCATTACGCTCGAGACAAGCATGTGTTTCAGTTTGCATGTACGATGAAATACGTGTTTCAAAGCTGACGGCAGAGGTTTGTTTACCCGTTGGTTGATCGGCATCTTGATGCGGATCATAAGCCATGACGGACATCGGCAGCAAATCGGGCGTAATTTCTTTTCCCGGTGCCATAACCACCATTTTTTCAATGCAGTTTTCTAGCTCGCGCACATTGCCTGGCCACGGATAACGAGCAAGAATTTCTAATACTTCACGGGCGATAGACTCAATAAATTTCACATTACGTTGACAAAATCTATTTAAGAAGTGTTCAACTAAATGAGGTATATCTTCGGTGCGATTACGTAAAGGGGGGATGTGTAAGTAAATAACATTTAACCGATAATAGAGATCCGCGCGAAAAGTGCCTTTTTCGACTTCTTTTTCTAATACGCGATTGGTCGCGGCGACGACACGCACATCGAGTTTGCGCGTTTTCGTATCGCCAACGCGTTCAATTTCCATTTCTTGTAAAACACGCAGTAGGCGAACCTGCATGGCCGAGCTCACTTCGCCAATTTCATCAAGAAAAATGGTGCCACCGTTTGCTGCCTCGAAACGTCCTTTGCGGTCAGCAACAGCTCCCGTGAAAGCGCCTTTTACATGTCCGAATAATTCTGATTCCAACAAGGATTCGGATAAGGCGCCGCAATTTATCGTGATAAAAGGGCCATTGGCTCGCGTTGAATGATCATGAATTACGCGCGCAATTAATTCTTTACCGGTTCCCGTTTCACCATGGATTAATACGGTTGCGGTTGATGCTGCAACGCGTCGAGCATTTTCTAAAATGCGGCGAAAACTACCCGATACGGCAATAATATTATTTTCGGAATATTGTTGTTTGATTTCTTCGCGTAGCTGAAAGTTTTCATCAATTAATTCGGCTTTTTCTAAACTGGTAAATTCGGCAATTGCGCACCACATTAAAAACATATCGGCCAAAAATGGCCCGACGTCTTCCTGTGCATCTTCGACAAGCAAAACGGCGTGAATGCGTTTCCCTTTGCCGAGTGGGTAAGCGGCAATGTTTCCGTCATAAACGGGACTATGATTATCGCGTGCTTGTAAGGTGAGGCGCATTAAATCGTTGTCGGCGTGTTTGCTATCGCCGTGCGAAATAATTTCACGAATTTCCTGGTCGTGGCGAAATGTGGTAAGCCGGCCAGCGACTAAATAACCACCGCCAGCGGCTAGGCGCAATGACGCCAAAACCGATGGCCGCAATTGCGGATTCGTTACCCGTATTTCCGTAGTGGCGTCCAATAGGTCGAGTAAGGGATTCATAAATTACAGGAGCCTCTCACAGCGAATCGAAGCGGTGGTACTTGATTACGGTCTAAGCAAATGCCCACTTTCTGCGCGGAACGCTAAAAGAATGAGCAATCCGTACAAGTCAGGATTCGCTAGCGAGGTGCCCTGGAGCGGTATCGCTTGTGCCACCAAGTACTAAAACCGAATAGGTTTTAGGCTTTCGCTGATGCAGGAGCAGCAGATACGAGCGCTAATTCTTTCAATTGGCGGTCGCTTACTGGTGTTGGGCAATCAAGCATTTCGTCACGCCCACGTTGGGTTTTGGGGAAAGCAATAACGTCACGAATGCTATCCGAGTCAGTGATCAGCATCATGATGCGATCCAAGCCAAAGGCCATGCCACCATGCGGAGGCGCGCCATACGATAGCGCATGCAGTAAGAAGCCAAATTTACGCTGCGCTTCTTCATGTTCGATACCCAGTGCTTTAAATACTTTTTCTTGGGTTTCGGAATCATGGATACGAATTGAGCCGCCGCCAATTTCATTTCCATTTAATACCATGTCGTAACTCTTGGATAATACAGCACCAGGATCGGTTGCTAATAAATCGACATGATCATCATAAGGAGCCGTAAATGGGTGATGGTTTGCAACCCATTGTTGTGACTCGTCACTCCACTCGTAAAGCGGTGCACTGTGAATCCACAAGAATTGCCAGTCATCAGGACGCGCTAATTTTAAAACATTGGTTCCTAATTCGACACGCACGGCGCCTAATGCTGCGCATACAATTTTCGTTGTATCGGCACCGAAGAATAAAACGTCGCCGTCGGCTGCATTCATGCGTTTGCCTAATTCAATGCGCGCTGCTTCAGTGATATTTTTAGCAGCAGGACCTTGCCAACTGTCAGCAACAGTCGGGTCACCTTGTATTTTAATCCACGCCAGACCTTTGGCGCCATACCCTTTGGCAAATTCGGTTAAAGTATCCAAGGTGCGGCGTGATAAAATTTCACAGCTCTTCTTCGCATTGAATGCGCGAACCACGCCTTTTGCTTCAATTGCGCGTTGGAAAACCGTAAATCCAGAGGTTGGTGCCCAATCAGATAACTCGACGATTTCCATGCCGTAGCGCAAATCCGGTTTATCAGAGCCGTATTTTAACATACCTTCAGTCCACGACATGCGACGGAATTTTGCAGGTAAATCGACATTGAGTAGGTTTTTCCATACGGAGCGAGCCATACCTTCACCAATGTCCATAATGTCATCCATATCAATGAACGACATTTCTACGTCAATTTGTGTAAATTCAGGTTGACGGTCATTACGTAAATCTTCATCGCGATAACAACGTGCAATTTGCATGTAACGGTCGTATCCACCGACCATCAATAATTGTTTAAATAATTGCGGTGATTCTGCGAGCGCGTAGAATGAACCTTGATGTTGGCGTGAAGGGACTAAGAAATTGCGAGCGCCACCCGGTGTATATTTACATAATGTTGGCGTTTCGATTTCAATAAATCGTTCGGCATCAAAATAGTCGCGTACCATTTTAGTGACACGATGACGAGCGACTAAATGTTTTTGCATGTGGGGACGACGCAAATCCAGGAAACGATTTTTTAAACGTGGCTCTTCACCAACTTTAATATGTTCATCAATTTCAAATGGAGGCGTTTCAGCTTTGTTGAGCACCTCAAATGAAGAGACAAATACTTCTATTTCACCGGTAGCTAAATTCGGGTTTTTTTTGTCGCCGCGACTTTTGACTGTTCCGGTAATTTTTAATACCCATTCCGAACGAATACGATTAGCTAATTCATGCGCTTCTTTACCACAAATATCTGGATCAAAGGTAACCTGTGTGAGGCCATAGCGATCACGCAAATCGACGAATATGACGCCGCCATGATCACGCCTATTATGAACCCAGCCGCACAGCGTTATGGTGTTATCAACATGTCCGGCGCGCAATTCGCCGCAGGTGTGGGTACGCATCATAGAGAGGGCCTCGTTTTCAGGGAGGGCGGACTCTAGGAGCCGTGTTCGATGGGGCAAGGACACGACCATGGAGGACGCACTTGTAAGGAAACGTCATAAGTTCAGTCGATGTAATTGATAACACAGCGCGTTGCGCGATAGACTGTCACTTGCTGTTGAGACGGTATGGTTCACAGGTGGGAGGATCATTCTCTAGCATTTGCTATGCGGCGGTTTCTGATGAACGCTATTGTTATGAGAATGAAACGGGGGACGAACGAGATGTTGCGCAATCCACTGGCCAACCTGCTTCTGCTGCTCGCAGTCGTTTTCAATGGGACTCTTGGTGCTGGTGAGGCAGACAATAGCGCACCAACAAATGTAACGCAGCCGCCGGAAAAAATATTTTTCCAAGGCCGTTGGGTTACCCAAGAAGATAAAGAAAAATTAGAAAAAGGTTTAGTGCTCTATAAAGGCAAATGGATGCCGGAAGCGGAAATGTATGAAGCCAAGGGCTATGTAAAACATTTAGGAAATTGGATCTCTCCGTCACGATTAAAGACAATTCAAAAACGCCAAGAAATGGCTCGGGAACGCATTAAATTTTCGAGTGATTGGAAAAATGCCTGGAAGTATCAAACCAAACAAGGTCATTTTATAATTACCAGTAATGTTTCTCCAGAATTAGTGCAAGAACTTGGCGTGGCCATGGAACAATGTTATGCTGAGCTCAGTAAAGTATTTAGTCTGCGTAAAGAGGTCAGAAATATTAATGTCGAAGTATATGCAACCCAACAACAATTTATGAAGCACTCTGCCGAAGAACGCATTAATGTTGGTAGTAATACGCTGGGGTATTTTTATTGGGGTCCAAGCACAGGTATTCGGGCATTTTATGCTGGCACCATGGAGCAAACTTTAAGCACGTTATTCCATGAATGTACGCATTTAATCATGCGCCAAGTCTGTGGTGATGTACCGACTTGGGCGAATGAAGGATTAGCAGTTTTTTTTGAAAGCGCACGGCGCACGACTAAAGGTATGCAATTAGAGACCATTCCTTTTGGTCGATTGTGGCATCTGAAAAAAATGATGGAACAAGGCGAAATATCACTGAATCATTTATGTAAATTAGATGGTCCAAACCAATACACCGGACAATATTACCCGCAAGGCTGGTCGCTGATTTATTATTTATTATATGCAGAGAAGGGTAAATATCGCCGTAACTTCGAATCGTTTTTCGGAGGCTTGGTCGGCAGCAAATATGATGGCAATAGTATTGGCACTTTTGCCAAACATTTTGGGCAAGAACCAGACGGTTTAGTGTATAATTGGAAGGAATTTATCCAAGCGATAGAACCTAAAACCACCGAGGAATTGATTGATGCATCCACAACGGCGTATTCAGAGTTTATCAATTTTAATGCGGCAAAAAAATATGCGGCGCAAGCACTGGAACAGATGAAAGGCGATGATGAAAAAGTATTGTTGTGTAATGCCCGATTACATTTAACGCTCGCACGTTGGGAAATGGAGCAAGAGGTAAAAGCCATGCATTATGCCAAATCGGTAGAGTTTTTTGAACGGGTATTCCCTGAGCCAGAACCAGGAAAACGGGTTGTTAAACCACGCAAAGTAACGGCCGATTTTGCTAGTGATCGTTTGGATTATGCACGTGCTTGTGTTGGTGCTGTTCAATATGAGCGCGCTCAGGATCTCATCGAAGAGGTGTTATCGCGTAAGGAATTCGAATTTAATGCCGAAGCCTACAGCGTCCTGGCTTACTTGGCCATTTTGGCAAACGATCCCGTCTATCATTCCATTGAGCAGGCCAAAGAAAACGCGTCTTTAGCAGAAGACTTAGGCGCAGACCAAGAGAACACCTATGTAAAAGCACTAATTGCGTTTGAAGAAGGCAACAAAGGCGAGGCGATAAAACTGTTAAATGAGGCTGCTTCTCGAGATGAATTTGGTTTTGGCGGACAGCTCTACCGCCGCGAAATGTCCCGACTCTCTGGCCCCATTCGCAGAGAGGTCGAGGAATCAAAGCCACGCAAGAGTGGTAAGTAGTAAACGAGGCTATACGTCTCGTTATCATGATAAGCATTTTTCGTTCGTTGCTCTTATTGTTGTCACTGACCGCTGTATCGGCCGGTGAAGTCCTCACCACGTTTACAGAAAATCGTGTTGAGGTGGTCTTGTCGCTCGAACCAGGCTCGACACCAGATCAAGCGACCTTGGTTGGAAAATTCACGCCTCAAGTCACAACAGATCCATTACATATTTACAGCGTAGATTTGACGAAAGCCGAAGCTGAAGCGAATGGTGGCGTAGCTACTCGGATGGATATTCGCCCAGGTCAATTAGTTGAAGCGGCGGGAAAATTAACTGCTGATCTAAAAGCATTCGAACATAAAGGGGTTCACATCTATCCTGATGGTCCCGTAACCGTCCGATTACCAGTTACCTTACCACATACGCCAGATGGTAAACCAATTGAACTTAAATTATCAATTTCTTACATGGCGTGTTCTGAAGATTATTGTTTAATACCATTTTTTGATACCGTTTCGGTTAATTTCCCTACCATTAAAAAAGAGGCAGCAACAGCAGCAGCGATTGATCCCGTCGAATTGCAAAAAGCAATTCGTAATGTGGTCATCGGAGAGCGCGAGGAATTATTACCTGAAATTAAAAAAATTGTCGTTACAGAATTAGACCGCATTGAAAAAGAGCGCTCCAGCTCTGTGCGCTGGCACCGGCCGACGACGATCAAAGAAATTGAGGATTTAATTGCACAGGCCCATAAAGACGGAAAAGCAGCATTATTAGATTTTACCGGCCCATCATGCACCAATTGTCAATTAATGGATAAGACCGTATTTCATGTTCCAGCAGTTGCAGCGGCATGGAATAGCGGTGTTCCTATTTCAATAAATACCGATCCAGATCCACGCATAACAGATAATTTATCAGCGTGGCAGCAAAAGCGCTTTGAAACACAAAATCGTCCATTGTATGTCCGCATTGATCCGAATGGTAAAGAAGAGCGGTGGAGCCACGTATTTAGTCCTTCTGATCAAGCGACACTTACAAAATTTATTGAATTTTTTAATGGCGGCAGTGGCAGTGATGTTGGTTCCAGTGATGGTATAGGACAATTTTTGTTACTCGCCATTCTTGGTGGATTGTTCACGTTATTAATGCCATGCACCTATCCGATGATACCATTCACAATGACGTTCTTTGCAAAACAAGCACAAGCTGGCCGCCGTTTATTGCCGCTCGCTGCGTTTTATTCACTTGGCATTATTGCCTGTTTTGTCGGACTTGGATGGTTAATTACCGGGGTATTTGGTTCAACTTTATCAACGTTAGCCGGACATCCGGTTACGAATTTATTTATAGCGTTGCTATTTATCGTACTAGGCTTGGGGCTGCTTGGAGCATTTTTAATTCGTTTGCCAGCTGGACTTGAAGATAAATTAGGCGGGGGTCGCGGCGGATATCTTGGCGCTTTAATTATGGGGCTGACCTTTGCGGTTACCGCCTTTAGTTGTACGGCACCATTTGCAGGGGCAGTTTTATCACAAGCGGTCGTAACCGGGTCGTGGTCACGAGCCATTTTAGGCATGGCGATTTATGCTTCTGCAATCGCAATTCCATTTTTTATCTTAGCTATGAGTCCAGGCTTGCTGCATCGCCTGCCCAAAGCAGGCGCATGGATGAACGAATTTAAAGTAGTTGGTGGTTTAGTTGAACTGGCAGCAGCGCTAAAATTCTTAGCCATTTGTGACGTGGTTTGGAATTGGGGTATTATTGGCCGCAATTTCACCTTAGCGAGTTGGTCAGCAGTTTCGTTTATTATTGCCATGTACGTCATTGGGAAATTACGCTTTAATGATGACCAAAAAATTGAATCAATTGGATTAGGTCGGTTATTTTTCGGTATTATTTTTCTAAGTGGTGCATTATGGTTACTCTCTGGATTAGCAGGGAATAACCTCGGCCTAATCGAAAGTTTCTTTCCAGGTGATCCTATTCCGGGAGAGTAGAAATGCGGCGTGGTCTTGTTTGTTATGATGGGGAATGTCCGTTGTGCAGGCGGTTAGTCTCGCGTTTTGGGCCAGCATTACGCCGTTCAGGATTCCAATTTGTTACTTTACAAATGCCATCGATACAACGCCGCCTTGGTATTTATGATGTACCAGATGAAATGAAATTAATATTACCGAATGGGAAAATACTTGGTGGTGTCGACGCTGTCATTGCGCTAACTGAAGCACTTGGACTTGATCAAGATCTCGCCAATAGTGCACGCAGTATTGTGATGCGTCCGTTATTAGATCTTTTGTATAAATTAATCGCCAAACATCGCGGTTGTGCGGCTAATGCTTGTCAGATTCGAAGAATGTCGGCTTAATTTATTACGCTTTGCCGCTGGTTGCGAGTTGGGCTAAGACTTTGCGATTAACCCATATATATTCAATTATCGATACCACGCTTAAAATCGCACATGCCCAGGTGGCATAAAATGCGTAGGTTAAGTGCCAGGGTACTAATTGAAACCAAAATGCGGGAAACGCCATAATCGTAATTAGCGTTACGCCTTGAAACCACGCTTTTATTTTTCCTGACATCCGCGCAGCCAGAACTAAACCGCGCGCAGCAGTCATCGCTCGCAAAGCGCCTGCAATTAATTCTCTCAGCACCATCAATGCGACAGGCATCCACGGTACTAGCCCAGCTCCATAAAGACCATTTGGTTCAGTATTGAGCACATATACCGGTTGATGAATCGTGTCATATAACGACGTAGTGGCGACAAAGCCAATGGTATCAGGAAGAAGTGCAGATGATCCAGATAAAATAATAGGATAGCCAACACCGGCTATTGGTAACAAATACACTAAAAACATACCGATACGATAAATGACGTCGCAAAATGGGTCTGCTAATTTACCAAAGTCACTTACTTCACCGCGTGAGCGTGCAACTTTCCCATCAACATAGTCAGTAATTTCAGCAATCGCACAAATAACTCCACAGAACCAGAAGGCCAAACAATAATTAAGCGGTAAATATAAATACGACGCTACCGCAAGCGGCATTAATCCTAACCGTGCTAGCGTAATTTTATCCGCTAATGTAAGACCCATTGGTTATTTATTCTCAGGCTTGAGCGGATGCGAGTAATCCATGTTTGCGCATGGCTGCTAATAAATTGGCTTTATTGCCAGCAGTCATAGGAACTAACGGCAAGCGATATTCTTCACGAATAAAACCTAATGCAGAAACGGCGGCTTTTGCCGGAATTGGATTCGATTCACAAAAGGCCATTTTTGTCAATTCACAGACAATAAAATGCAGGCGTCGTGCCTCTTCCATATTACCACTTGCAGTCGCATCGCATATTTGGCGCATTATTTTTGGCGCAAAATTAGCGACTACACTGATGACGCCAGCTGCACCAATTGCCATGAACGGCATAGTGAGACCATCATCACCGGATAAGACGCGAATTCCCTTACTTAGTAATTCAGTTACTTGTTCAAGCGAACCACTTGCTTCCTTAATGGAATCAATGCCACCTAATTCCCACACGCGTGCGGCAGTGTCTGGTAACATATTAATGCCGGTACGACCTGGGACATTGTAAAGCACCATCGGCAAGGAAGTCGCGCCACGGACAGCTTTAAAATGTTGAAATAAACCTTCTGGGGTTGGTTTATTGTAATAGGGGGTGATGGTTAATATGCCGTTCGCGCCAAGCTTTTCTGCGGCGGCAGCTAAACTGACTGCTTCACGCGTCGAATTCGATCCGGTACCGGCAATGACCGGGACGCGACCAGCAACCGTTTGCACAACAGTATCAATAACCTGGTGCTGCTCTTCGTGCGTGAATGTAGAACTTTCACCGGTGGTTCCGCACGGAACAATGCCCTGAGTTCCTTGCGCAATATGCCACTCAACAAGTTTTTTTAGAGCAGGTGCGTCAAGTTTGCCATCCTGAAAAGGACTGACAATTGCGACGATTGAACCGCTGAAACCTGCGCTAGCCATGAGAACCTCCGGAGGGACAGCAGGCTGTAGCTCGATTGCGTTTACGCCAGAGAAAAAATGGATTTGGCTCTTAGTGGACCTAAGCAGTCACTCAAAACTGCCTTAACATGCATAGGTGGGGGAAAGAGAGCAAACTGAGAGGTATGTCGCTAAGTCCGTTTAGCCTGGACCTTTATCAATAAGCTGGCGCATATCCGCAACGGCACGTTCCATCCCCAATAAAATCGCCCGGCTCACAATGCTGTGGCCAATATTGAGGGCTCGTAATAACGGCAGGTGCAAAAGCAGGCGGACGTTTTGGTAGGTTATGCCATGACCGGCATGTAAGCGAATTCCAACGTTTGTCGCCATATCAGCCGCATCCTCTAAGCGACTGAGTTGTGTCACTAATTGCTCATCGTGTTCATCACCACGACAATGTGCAAAGGCGTTAGCCCACGTGCCGGTATGTAATTCAACGGCATCTGCACCAATTGCTTTGGCAATTTTTACGGTTTCCGGGTCTGGCTCAATAAATAAACTAACAAGAATTCCGGCACCTTTCAATTTATCAATTGTTTCACGTAATTTTTTATCATCACACTCAACTTTTAATCCACCCTCGGTGGTTAATTCTTGGCGGTGTTCTGGTACTAAACAGACTTCATCGGGACAGACGGTTAATGCCAAGTCTAAAATATTTTCTCCCACCGCCATTTCGAGATTAAGTACACCTTGGACTGTTTCACGTAATAAGCGCACATCGCGTTCTTGAATATGACGACGGTCTTGGCGTAAATGTACCGTAATACCATGAGCTCCACCCAGTTCAGCCATGTGGGCCGCAAAAACCGGATCAGGTTCATTGACTTGGCGCGCTTGGCGCACGGTTGCTACGTGATCAATATTTACGCCGAGATGAATCATGGGTGGATCAAATCAGATAGAATTCGCATCACAAGCCAGTGCTTGCTGATTGCGCATGACAAGCGCAGCTCCTTTATACCAATTCCCATTCGCAATGGCAAAATAGAACAAACCAGAGGGGGAAGCGGGCACAAAACCCGTTCTCACAACTTAAATGCCTTAGCAGGTTGGTGTTTTAGAACAGACTGTTAGAACCCAACACGCTATGGGTCACGAACCACCTCCCAGTTATGCAGCAATGCGTCAAGCAATTGCTGAAGAATTGTCAGATATTACAGCTGCAGGTCGGTTACGTCAGCGCCCGATAATAGACTCACCTGATGACCGGGTTATTGTTTTGCATGAAAATGGAAAGCGTCGCAAATTACATAATTGGGCATCGAATGATTATTTGGGAGCAGCAAATCGCCTGACCATTAAAAATGCAGCGATGCGCGCTTTGCGAACGTATGGTGCAGGTGCGGGCGCAGCGCGATTATTAGCTGGCGGGTTGCGGTGTCATCGGCGCTTAGAAGAACGCATTGCACATTGGCTGGGTAAAGAAGATGCGCTCGTAACGAGCACCGGCTTTCAAGCAAATATGGCAATTTTAGTTGCCATTGCCTCAGGCGCTGAAGACGTGGTTATTCTAGATCGGTTATGCCATGCATCCGTTTATGATGGTGCGCGTTTATCAGCTGGGACTTTATTACGATTTACACACAATGATCTCGCAGATTTGGACAAGCAATTAAAGCGAACGAGTGGCGCGCCACGTCGCATTGTTTGTGTTGAATCCGTTTATTCGATGGATGGTGATGAAGCGCCCATTGTCGAAATAAGAAAATTATGTGACGAACACGGTGCATTATTGGTAGTTGATGAAGCACATGCTATCGGCGTTTTAGGTCCAGGCGGACGCGGTTTATGTGCTGAGCGCGGTGTCGTTCCAGACTTAGTTGTTGGTACCTGTTCTAAAAGTTTAGGATCACAAGGTGGTTTTTTATGTGGTGATCGCGATATGGTCGAGTTAGTAGTTAATCGCGGTCGCAGTTTTATTTTTTCAACGGCACCAGTGCCAGCCGCAATGGGTGCAGCGGTCGCAACGTTAGATTTATTACGTGACGAGCCATCGCTATCGACGCAGTTAATTGAAAAAGCGACTTCTGTGCGCAAGGCTTTACAGGAACAAGGATGGTCAATTCCTGATGGGCGAACGCCAATAATTCCTGTGCTACTTGGCGATGAAGCTTCAGCTTTGGCTATTGCGAAACGTTTGCGTGAAGCTGGACATTACGCGCCTGCAATTCGTCCACCAACGGTCCCTGCCGGGGCCTGCCGTTTGCGATTAACGATAACCTTAGCCCATACAGTTTCGGATTGTCGCAGACTGATAAAGGCTATGGCAGCTTTACGCTAAAAGTAGTTTTTGGGTAAAGCACCTGTCATTTTGTCGTTGTGGTAGTTTGCCCAGCAGAGAGTTGAGTTATGTAGCGATGCCGCACCATCATCTTTTCAATGGCAGTGCAATTTCTCAGTCCTAAAGAACTCGCAGCCGCGATCGGTGTCAGCGAATCATCGCTGAAGCGATGGGTTGATTCTGGTCGTTTATCGGTGCAAAGAACAGCGGGCGGTCATCGGCGTATACCGATTGATGAGGCCGTTCGCTTTGTGCGAGCCGAAGGGTATTCAGTCAAAGATCCTGCATGTTTTGGCGCTGCTTGCTGTGGCCAAATAGAACATGCGGATGAATTAATTGAGGCCGTATACAAAGCGTTACAAAGTGGCGATGCGCAACTGTGTCAAAATTTAATTACCACAGCGTACTTATCAGGCATGAGTGTGCCTGCATTATGTGACGGCCCGCTCTTTAAAGCGATGATTCGCCTTGGCGAATTATGGAAACATGGCGATGA
>JAHEDF010000399.1 GCA_024641365.1 Planctomycetota bacterium
CGGTCCGCCCGACCTTCCTCTAATGCGGGACTTTTCACGGCAACAACAGTGACATGATATTTACCGCGTAAATCTAATTCAGCGAGGTTTTTTCCTTCAAGCATTTTAGAAATTGGTACTTCAATAACGGCAGCATCAGTGCCAATAGCAATGCGCTCAAAAGGAAGTGGATCGACCAAGTAGCGATGCGCAATGGTATGTGCAATATCTCGCTCGGGAAAAACCGCATTAGTCGCACCAACGGCACGGATGGCATCAGCTTGTCGTTGTGAATCCACTTGTGTCAGAATTTCATCAACTCGTCGACGCGACAATAAATGGGATGCAAGGACGCTGCTGTCAAAAAATCCGCCTAAAGCGACTATCGCAACATCAACGTCAAACGCGCCAACAGAATCCAGCACTTCTTCATTAGTCCCATCAGCGCAAAGAGCTTTGGCAACATGATGCGCAATACTATCAACGCGTTCACGTTGTTTATCAATGGCAATAACACTTGCGCCGCCTTCAGCCAAGGCAACCGCAGCCTGATAACCAAAAGTACCTAAGCCGATAACGAGTATTTTCTTCTTTTTACTCATGGGTTTCCTTGTGATGTAATTATCATGGTGGTTATTTATCCGACAAAAACATTTTCACGGGGATACGAAATAGGTTTCGGTTGCGAGGCGGCAATAAAAGCACCAGCGAGCACTAATGGCCCTAAGCGCCCAGCAAGCATACAGACATCAATTACCAGACGACCATTATCACTCAATTGTGTGGTAATGCCGGTAGATAAACCGACGGTAGCTAATGCACTAACTACTTCGAATAAATGATGGAGAAAATGCGTATGTCCGGAGCTCATTGGTCGCCAACCATTTTCAGTAATTTCTAAAGCAATTAATCCAATGAGCACGGAAATGGCCATCGCCGCAACCACACTGAGTGAACGGCCAACAACCTCGAAAGAAATAGCACGATGAAAAATTTCTGCCTCTGTGCGCCCGCGAATACGCGACACGATTAACGCTATTAACACAGCGAGAGTTGTGGTTTTAACGCCGCCAGCGGTTGAACCAGGAGAGCCGCCAACCAACATTAACAACATAACAATTAATAACGCTGCTGGACTTAAACTGTCGATAGAAAATGTACTAAATCCTGCTGTACGCGCTGTGACGGACAAAAAGAGTGTTTCCATCCATCGGTTCTCGGTGCCATCTGCGTTATACATGGTTATAATAGTAATAATCGCAGAACCGCCAAAAATAAGCAGCAGTGAAAAAGTTAACACTATGCGTGTATGTAAAGAAATAGTGGCCGCTAATCCTGTGCGCCGACGTTGCAGCCAGGTTATGACATCGGCAATAACGATATAACCAATGCCTCCAGAGAAAATTAAACCCATAATGACAAAATTTACATACAGATTATCTCGATAGAGCGCTAAACTATCCGACCACAAGCCAAAACCCGCATTACAAAATGCTGATACACTATGAAATACGGCTGCCCATAATCCCGAAATCCATCCATGTGTGTGTATGAAAGGAGGTGCAAGTAGGAGTGTACCAATTAATTCACATGACAGCGTAAATAAAAATGTTTGTCTTAGCACTGCACGTGGTTTTACCCAACGTAGCGAGCCAAATGTAGAAGCGACTAAATCACGATCGCCTATTTCGAAACGACGTTCACTGGCTAACAAAGTGAGTTTCGCAAAAGTGATTATGCCAATGCCACCTATTTGTATAAGGAGTAAAATGGCAATTTGTCCAAGCCACGTGTACTCATCGAGATTACGAACACTTAATCCCGTCACACATACTGCTGATGTGGACATAAAAAGCGCGTCACTCCAACTATTCGCAGGGACATGAGCGTGTGTTATAAATGGTAGTTTTAATAATAACGTGCCAATTATGACCATGGAGACAAATGATCCCACCATGAGTTGAGCTGTAGATGGGCGAGCCAATAATTGCATGTTAATGTAATATCCAGAAATCTGAATAAAGTATATGCATGAATGGTTTGTTATTTTTTATCAAAGCGCATCTTATAAATGATAGACACGCATTGTTTCCTTTTCACATGTAGTAACCACGTTGCTATGATAAAAATCCATAAAATTCGTCAATAGGCGTAGGAATTGCAGTTCTGCTATCCTAGCAGGCTGTTGAAAAAGTAACCTGCGGGGGTTGAAGGGGGCCGTCTGGCCCCCTGAGGTTAAGAATCTGTTTTAATAAATTGCGGGAAAATCGCGACTGCACGTCGCCACGCAATTTATTAAAACAGAGCAGGTTGGTGTTTTCAGCAGCCTGCATTACGGCACTTTTATATACGATTGTGGCGTGTAGCTAATGGTACTAAAGTAATGTGCTTTGTGCTTAGCCTCTCACTCATCAGAGAGATAATGAGCAATTAATCCTGTATACTTTTGCTAAATTAATTCTAAATTAGTAAAATTAGACAATTTAATAATTATTCGTCACTGATAATTTTTTGAATATCCGGTAAATGTCGATAATGACCATCATAATCTAAACCATAGCCAACGACAAATACATCGGGAATGGTAAAGCCAATATAATCTGCGCATTGGAGGCCATCGGGTACGCGACGCATAGGTTTATTTAACAATACACAGGTATGGACAGATGCGGCGTTTTCTAATTTCTTTTTACATGCCTGTAGCGTGCGACCGGTATCTAATATATCATCAACTAATAAGACATGTTGATTACCAAGATCTGGCATTTCTTCTAATTTTACTTGGCCGGAACTAACGATGCGTCGGCCGTAACTCGTAGCACGAATAAATCGCAACGTGACGTGCGGTAAATTAATCGCACGTACCAGATCCGCCACGAAACAAAATGCGCCATCAAGCAAAGCTAAAACAATTAATGGCTTGCCAGCATGATCGGCAGAAATTTCACGACCCAACTCCAAGACCCGTTTATGAATCTTACGGGCACTGATCAATGGTTTCATGGGAGCATCAGGCATGGCCTTGTAGCATGTCAGGTCGAGGACTTTTCGCCAGTACAGCGTATGGCAATCGGTGTGATTGCGGCTGCTTACACGTAGCTTTGGCGATCTATGCTGACTTTTTCAGCGTTCTAGTGCCTGAAACACGACTTGCCCCATAAATCATCGGTCTAACATCACGCCCCCCTTGGAATCGACATGACATCGTATGCGCCAAAAGAATTAGCCCTGCACGCCGTCCGCCTCGCTTTGGATAAAGGTGGCGAAGATGTGCGCCTGCTGCAATTACCAAAAGGTAATGGTGTGTGCGATTTCGTGGTTATTGCCAGTGGTCGTAGTGATCGACAGGCACATGCCATTGTCGATGAAATACATCGCTTCTGCAAACGCCATAAAATTCCCCATCATCCGGTTGAGGGTGATGCTGGTTGGATGCTAATCGATTGTTTAGATGTAATTGTGCATGCATTTGAGGAAGAGAAACGTGCGCTCTACGACATTGATCATGTGTGGGCCTTAGCGCGACAAGTAAATTATGAAAAAGACCTCAAGTCATTAGTCGATCCGGATAAACCTAAAAAATCACGTGCATAAATCATCATCTATTCTTTACACACAAATTATCAGCCTTACTTGCTGAATTATTGGAACAAGATCTATGTTTAAAGCCCTCGGTAAATTATTTACGCGTATTAAAGACGGGCTGGAAAAAACTCGCTCAGTCGTTGGCGGTGCCTTACGAAAATTAATTGGGGCAGGTCGCGCCATTGATCAGGCTTTTTTAAATCAATTGGAAGATACGTTATTACAGGCGGATATTGGCATAACAAAAACCGATGAAATTATAGCAGAATTAAAAGCTAAATATAAAAATAACGAAATGGCCCCAGGCGAAGAGCTCTTGGATTTATTAAAGCGCAGTTTACGCGATGAATTACAGGCACCATCTGATCAGGAAATGCAATGGGCTCCCGCAGGGCCTACGGTTGTATTAATTGTTGGAGTTAATGGCGCGGGAAAAACCACGACCATCGCAAAATTGGCGAAGCGGTATAAGGACCAGGGAAAAAAAGTATTAATAGCTGCTGGCGATACCTATCGCGCTGCAGCTATTGAACAGTTAGCGATTTGGGCAGAACGTGCAGGTGTTGATATCATTAAAACACACGATGGGGGCGATGCCGCCGCAGTAGCATTTGATGCCGTGGCAGCCGCCGAAGCGCGCAGCGCTGATAGTATTAATTGATACAGCTGGTCGCTTACACAACAAAGAACATTTAATGCGTGAATTAGAAAAA
>JAHEDF010000400.1 GCA_024641365.1 Planctomycetota bacterium
AAGAAAGCCCCCAACCTCAATTAGTTGAATTATTTACACCACATTCCCACAAGCACTGCCGCAATTTTCCCCGTACCCTGAAAGCTGTCGTCCGTCGACACATCCGAGCTTGCATAGCGATAGTCCTCAAACAGATGGATGTCCCAACGTGCGTGCGTCCCATGTCCGGTGTAAAATCATTATTCCTGCCGTTCATGTCAGGGTGGAATAAATCCACCGACGACTAAGGTGGTCCCACGGAAAGGTTCGTAGAAATATGGGTAATTATTCGCTAACCAGCTGCGACTATTCGCATGTCGTTTCCAATTTTTCAAGGAAAATACCACACGCCGGGTCGATGCTCTACGTGGGCTTGTTTTGCTCACTCATTATTTTAGCCAGCTGTGGAGGTCCACCTGAGGAGCCGCCTGAGATCGACGTTAGTTTAATGGAGCATGCTCCACTTCCAGCACTATACACCACCAAGAACAATGGTGATGGATTGCCTCTTGGAGCGACTGCCCTTATTGGCGACCAACGTTGGAACTGTGGTGATTCTTTATTTACCGTAAATTATCTTGCTGATGGGACACTGCTCACTGGTGGTAACGATAGATGCGTCCAGGCTTGGGATACAAACGGTAAGCGGCTTTGGGAAGTAAAGTTCGACATGCAAATTACCGCAATTGAACCAGCATTAAATAATTCGGCGCTGGTAATTGCCGGAAGCGGAAAATCGGTCTATGTCCTAGACGTTGCGACCAGAGAAATTATTCAACAATTTGACGACTCTGACATTATTGGCCAGCCCGTCGCGGTTAATGCAGCAGGAAATTTGATTGCTACCGATGGTGAGGTTTGCACCACGGTCACCTATGATTTGCTGACCGGGAAACAACTCGCGTATATTCCAAAACCAATCGGCCATACAAATCATCGCCTATTTTTAGAGACCAAAGATGGACAGGAACGTTTAGTATTAGCAACCAACCCCATACGCATCGTTGACCCGCGCACCGGCACGGTGCTTGTAGAGGGCACCACTGACGATGACTCAGCAGAAGAAGTTATACTCGATCCAACAAAATCACGCCTCTTTGTCATTGGCGATGGATTCATTAATGAATTGGATCCAGATACGCTTGCACTGCGCAACCACATTAAAACGCTCGAGCATTTTGATCATATTGATGTTCATAAAAGCAAAAACTTTGCTGTGCTCAGTGCAAATTTTGGCGGACTCTGGCGTTGGGATTTTCAAAAGCCTCCTGTTTTAATTAAAAAATTTGAAAACGATTATTGCCAATCACTACGCATAAGCCCAGATGGTGAACGTGTAGCAGTTGCGCTGAGCGATGAAAATCGACCACGTTTCTTTTCTACCGCTACGTGGAAAGAAATTGATGAGGTTAATGCACCGTATGGCTGGGTGTCACGTATGACCATAAGTCACAACGGAAAAATGCTCGCGGTATACGGAAAAGAAATTTCAATTTATGCTCTCCCTGAGCGACAATTAATTGGTCGTTATGGCACAGGTGAACTCAGCGGTCTGTACCACGCTTGTGCATTCAGTCCTGATAACAATGTCCTTATTGGCGCTAGTCACGGTAACAATTTAATCCTCTGGGACCTACAAAAAAATACTCACCGACAATGCGATATTGGAATTAATGCGACTAATCTTTCTGTCTTAAATAACGCGATCATTGCGAGCGGACCAGAAGGTCTCATTGTCGTGGACCCTAATACCCTAAAAACACGGTGGGGAATGGCCCCCCTTTCAAGCAATGAAAAAAGTGCAAACGCAACGTACACGCCCTTGGGTGTTGTCATTTATAACGGCAATGAGTTGCGGTTACTCGATCCCATTACCGGAGCTATTCAACACACCTGTGAGGTTGTCGAGGGAGTCCCAACCAAATCATTTTTTGCCAACAAGACCGCTGATGGAAAACTATTATTCGAATGTGAGGATTACCTAAAACTCCTCGATGTGAAAACTGGCCTCATAACGGCTCGTCTAGCGTGTCGTGAGAGTCATCACTATTCCATGACCAGCTCTGGCGATTACCTCGCGATTAGCAATAGTTTCGGCTTATTAATCGTTAATCCAAATACCTTACTGCCGCTCCTGCGTATTCCGACACCATTTACCTATCGGCAATGCGTCTTTGCCCCCGATGGTTCACGAATCTATACGTTAGATAAAGGAGGTAATGTGATGGAGTGGGATGTTAATGCGCTATTGGGGAAATAATTTTCTTCTTTATGGTCGTGGCACCAATGCCTCCAGCGTCAGAGCGTCAAAGTAGCATTCGTTTTTTCGTCCGGTTGGTTTTTCGTAAATTAATCGTACTCGTAGAATGGTTGTTCCGGGTTGGGCATTAATTTCTGTGGTTTGGTTAATAAACGGCTCTTTATCAAATCTACCGCTGTCGGGTATATCTTCGATGGCGGTTTCTTTTAACATGGTGCCGGACGAATCATGGCATTCGATGATGACGCTCATTTTTCCACGTGTTTCTTTATTGCAATTTCGTTTGAAATAGCCTGCCAATTTAAATGTTTGTTGGCCGGCATTAATGGTCTGTGCATAGGCACTGACGTTGACGTCTTGATATAATTCTGCGGATTCGGACTTGGTTATGTGAAAGGAGGCTTTTCCGCTGTGGGTTCTTTCATGTGCATTAACCCATTCACCGCTTTTTGTGCTCCAGCCATAGTGATCGAAGGGAAATAATTCGGCGTCACCGTTGACTAGGAGATTTTTTCCAAATGTTGCACTTGGCTTGACGGTAATGCTGACCGTTGCCTCGGTTGAGAATCTTGAAAAGTCTTTTGTCTTAAATGCAAAACTATCGCTGCCGGTAAATCCGGGATTTGGCGTGTAGGCGGCAACAGATCCTGCGATAGAGACGGTGCCATTGGTGGTTTTTTGAGTAATGACATACATTAATTCCTCATTATCCGGATCGCTGCCTGCAAGCTGAATTGCAGACAGGATGTCGTCAGGAACAACGGCTGTTTGTTCATTTGCTAACGGAGCGTTGTTGACCTGATATTTCCACGATTGCATGAGTTCATCATAGACGGGATCGTCGGACGTCGTTGTGAATATGACATCAAAGGAAGCCGACGCTTGAGCATCTTTGGCAACTGTAATTGTAATTGCTTGGGGCTTATAATAATTATCAGGGGTAAACGTTAACGATTGCCGTGTCGCTTGCGCAAATTTTTCAGAGCACGCTATTTTTACTGTAACCTTTGTTGTTGGCTGCATGGCAAAGGCGACTGCTAATTCAACGTCGTCATCGCTGTCAGCGGTTAAGCGAAACCGATTTGAAGGCCAGGTTTTAAAACCTGGTGTTTTACCATGCAGCGTCGAAAGCCGCCAGGCCGTTTCATAACCGGTGCGAATCATCTGATAATCAATTGAACCGTCATTAATTAATGGGACGGCACAGCGGCCAGTAGTCATGGTGAGCATATACGATGCCATCATCATTCTGTCTGGCCATTCCATCAGCTTGGCATCGTCGTAGGAGTTACGTTGACGATAAATCTGCGCCCACAGTAATGTATGCGGCAACTGCCTGATGCGTTTGTCGTGCAGCCAGTTTTGCGCAAGGAAATTTGCCTGGGTGAATGACTCCACTTTTAAAAAATCTGCTTTGAACTGAGGCGGGACGCGGTCACCGTCATCAATAAAAGCAAACGGCATATAAAGATCGGCATTTGTTTGTCTGATATCCGGGGGCCCTAAATACCAAAAATGACGAAAATGCAGGTCCGCGTTGTCCGCAATTATGTCCTTTGGTAATCTGGGGCCACTTAATTCACCAGGGATTTCTCTATAAATAAGGCCACTTTCATTTATTAGTTTTTTGGCCATATCGTTAATGCCGTTTTCAACTGGCCAGCCACGAGAATTATGACCGTCATTTCTTATTCGTATTAGACGATTCTGATTTCCTTTGATGCTATGAATGCCAAAAGGCATCCCAATAAAGTTGCCGGAATAGTGCCGTGTCTTCTCCGCGTTCATAACCGCCGCATGAATGTCATCGGCTAGCTTGTCATTAAATTTATAACCTGATGCGGCAGCGCTCTTTTTCCACAGACGGCTATACAGACAGGCAGCGCAAATATAATCAACGTCTTGTTCACTGCTTTTTTCTTTTAATGCATGTAAAACCAGCCCAGCAGGAATGACCTGTAAACCACGACCACGGCCAACACGATACGAAACGTCTTCATAATAATTATATGGCACTTTTGAAGACGTTTCGTATCG
>JAHEDF010000032.1 GCA_024641365.1 Planctomycetota bacterium
TTAAACATATTTTCCTGGGGAAAACGCATTTATTAGCCGAATAGCATTGTCTCCGTGTCCTCTGTGTTGAAGGCTTTCAAAAAACGCATTTATAAGGGAAAACGTGTTTCTTAGTCGAATGGAATTGATAAACAGCACTAATATTATTTATTACTGTAATAATCGCGAAATTTTGGATATAGACGAAATGGTTTATCAACCAATTTCGCCCACCAGTTTATATAATTAAAATAACTTTCAGAAACAGTCATCATATAGATATGTGGATAGTAAACAGTATTGAGGACATAACGTCGAGCGTTTGTCATGGAAGTACTATTACCCATGACATTACTGAGTTTATAAGTTCCGATTAAAATAGGGCCAAAAGACAAGAGGTAAAAAACGACGATTACTACCAGTGTGATAAAAATGCCGCGATATTTCATAGCGGGCTATGCCATAATTATTCGACTATTTTATAGCGCGTTTCGTCATCTAGTTCATTATCATCTTTAGTTAACCACATGCCGTTATCGAATTCTAAATCGTAACAAAAGCCGGGATCACCATTATCGCGTTCGTTGCCTATGCCGGTGATGCGCCCAATTGCGCCAGGTGGCGTGATGCGATCTTCGCCATCACTATCAAAATCTTGCTCACCTTTAATGGTCATGATTTTGGTTTCGCGTGGTAAGGGATGATTAAGTCGTGGAGCCATGGCGAAGACGGTATAGCAGCACAACCGTGCGCAATGACCGATCACGTTTCAGGACCCTGCCCGCGTCAGTTATGAAGATAATGCCCTTAGAATAGGTCGGATTTGTTTTCCATGAGATGGAAAAGCACTAGGCGGGTTTATCTCCGACCTCAGCCATTAACTTCGCGCGCATGCGTGCCGAGGAGGCAGGAAAACCGTCAACCGATACATGATAATGTGGATCGGTGCTTTGGTCGACGTCGACAAAATCTTGTGCGCGATCTAATAATTCTCGACACGACGCACTCAGGTGGCGCAGATGCAAACGTTTACCTGCTTTTTCATAACGTTCACTGATCGTATTAATTGCCTCAAGAGCAGAGTGGTCGTACACCCGCGAAAAATAGAAATCGATAGCAATTTCTTCTGGATCAGTAGTGGGGTTAAACATGCCCTGGAAGTTACTAACTGAGGCAAAAAATAACGGCCCATGCAATTGATAAGTCTTCATGCCTTTTTCATCCGTGGTCGTTATGACGGTGAGGTGCGTGGCATGTTGCCAAGCAAAGACCAAGGCGGCGATAATGACACCGATTAATACCGCCAAGGCAAGATTGTGAGCAAAGACGGTGACTAAGGTAACAGTGAGAATAATGATAAAATCGCTGGTCGGAATGCGCCGCCACATCCGCAAACTGGCCCATTCGAAGGTACCAATAACGACCATGAACATAACCCCAACTAAAGCGGCCATGGGAATACGTTCAATCAGTGGCGATAAAAATAAAATAAAACATAATAAAAACACAGCAGCCGTTATGCCGGATAAACGTCGGCGTCCGCCAGAATTAACATTGATCAAACTTTGGCCAATCATCGCGCATCCGCCCATGCCGCTAAACATACCACTGGTGACATTTGCTAACCCTTGGCCGATGCATTCACGATTAGCACGTCCGCGTGTTTCAGTAATTTCATCAATTAAATTTAACGTCATCAGTGACTCAATTAAGCCGACACCCGCCAGAATAAATGAATAGGGGGCAATTATGGTTAATGTTTCCCATGACAACAATGTTGACCAAGTCATGGTGTGATGTGGAAATTCAAAGGGCGGGAAACCGCCTTTAATCGAACCCGCCAGATCGTGTACCGTCGATGTGCTCAAGCCCAAACTTGGCAAAAGATACATCGCCGTTAACGACACAACGACTATGGCTGCCAGGGTTGATGGAATTGCTGTCGTTAATTTGGGGAGCCAGCGAATAATTGCCATGGTGACGGCGACTAACGTCAGCATAATAAATAAGGCTTGGCCACTCATCCATGATTTGGCACCAGAGTCATCGACTATTTTAAACGAATCCAACTGCGCCATAAATATAACTATCGCTAATCCATTAACGAAGCCGAGCATAACAGGATAGGGCACTAAACGGATTAGTTTCCCCAGGCGGGTTATTCCGGCAGTAATTTGAATGAGGCCAGCTAAGACGACAGCGGGAAATAAATAGGCAACTCCACTGTCTTTTACTAAGGCGACCGCAACCACTGCCATAGCACCCGTTGCACCAGAGATCATGCCAGGTCGTCCACCCGCAATAGACGCGACAAAACCAACGACAAACGCCGCGTATAATCCGGTTAGTGGTGATACCCCTGCAATTAAAGCAAAAGCGACCGCTTCAGGAACGAGCGCGAGAGCAACAGTGAGGCCGGAGAGAATTTCGTCTTTAATGCCAGTGGTGCGTTTGCGAAAAAAATCAATCATGAATGTCCAAAAATAAGCGCTAAGCGATGATAAATGAATTAATGTAAAACGATATGATGGTTTTCTTGTGCTGTCATCAGCACATGAAAAGTCATATAAAACCGATAGGATGATTGTTGATGAATGGAAACGGAGCATTTAATCAATGCGGACCACTTTCACAGTACATGCACCGCACATTAATCAGGTTGGAAAACTCGTTTTTCTATTCATGGGGGGCGGGGTGATACGACAGTTAGGGGCACGACGCAAGTCATAACTGCGTGATTTCCAGTGATAAACAACAAATCACCGGTTTAATTTCGCATTAACCAAGTTATCTGGCAACAAAGTGCAGCTTTATGATGCAAGCAAGCCTGTCTGTGCGCAGCGACACCGACACCAAGTATAGCAAATACTACTGATAAGCTAATACAGCAATAACGGGAAAATGGTCAGATGGATAGCGAGCATCAATATGATGACGATCAACGATAGCCTGCGTCGTGCGCCAATGTGGTCCGTGTAAAATCCAATCGATGCGAGCTGATTTTGCGGTGCCACTAAAGCCATGAAAGGTACCAGCATTATCTTTAGATTCATCTGGATGCATGACGCGATACGCATCTTGTAATGCGACATAATCAGGACCAGCATCTACTAAACTATGATATTGCGGCGAATCAGGTGCGGAATTAAAATCACCGAGGACAATAATTCCCGCATCGTCACGATTTTTTATAATAAATGAACGAATGACTTTGGCGGCTTCTTTGCGCGCCTCTTTGCCACGATGGTCAAAATGTGTATTAATAATTAATAGCGGTTTTTTATTGGCGAGTTGATCGTGGACACGTGCCCAGGTGGCAATGCGCGGTAGCGAACTGTCCCAGCTTTTACTGCCAGGAACGTCAGGTGTTTCGCTGAGCCAAAAGGTACCGGATTTTTCAATGGTAAAGCGATTGGTACGTAAAAATAAGGTGGAAAATTCACCTGCATTTTTTCCGCCGTCACGTCCGACACCGACAGCCGTATAGCCAGGGCAGGTTGCTAAGAGATAGTCATTTTGAAAATCATACGCTTCCTGTAAGCCAACAATGTCTGGATTAAAATGCGTGATCCGTGAAGCGCATAAAGCCTTTCGGTTTTCCCAGTTATTCTCGCCATCATTCGCTTTGCCATTACGAATGTTATAAGTCATAACCGTTAATGGTGGCGGGACACTTTTTTCAGCACCGAGCACAGTATCTTTTGGTGTCGTACAGGACGCCAGTAACACCATACAAAGTGAAAACATAGCACTACGCAGCATGATAATTAATTTCCTTATTTTATCATTTCTAATTAGGAGCGACTGTCATTCGGATGATATTTAACCACAATATTTTCGACCGGTTCACAGCGATCATCCTCGCCGAGATGTTGTATGTCAGCAAATTTCCCAGCTAATTTCCACACGCGGTCCATCAATTTAGGGCGATTCAGCGTTGTCACGGCACAAGGGTGCCAATCCAGGGTGATAGCTCTGCCATTCATTTTATTGAATAATTCTTTGAGGATAATTTCGTGCGACACAATGACGATGCGTTGTGCGAGTGGTTTGCGTGCTTTGAGTTCCAATACCATTTTCATAACGCGATCTTGAACGGTTTTATCCGATTCAGGATGCGCGGGTTTCCCAGCCTCTTCACGACGGTCTTTCCACTCCGGATCCAAGCCGCTGGTGGGACTAAATGGAATACCTAATACTTGCGATATTAATACATTTCCGAGTCGCCAATCGGGAGTGACGTCCGTTTTTGTCGCTTGCGCAATAACATCAGCTGTTTCTAAGCAATGACGAAACGGCGAGGATAAAATCGCATCAACATCGCCAAGGGCGGCAATATATGCTGCCGTACGTTCAGCCTGCTTTTGTCCAAAGTCGGCGAGCGCGGGATCAATGCGTAAATGTGGCGGCGTACCACGTGCTTTTAAATCTTGATCCCATGAGGCCAAATAACCGTGACGAACTAAAATGATGCTTTGCATAGTGGAGACTCGGATGACGGAGCGGATAAAAAGGGATTATTTTTGATATAAGTAACGCGTGTTAATCGTTGTGCTGATGATGTTGAAAATTGCAACCGTCGCAATGCACAAAAATATATTTACTGGTTTATGTGTAATCACTCGGGTGCATATCTATGTGGAATATGAGCACTAAGATGTGGACTTAGAATTACTTTGTGGTGGTAAAGAGCTAGACTGAGGTGCGGTATCTTGTGGATCTCTAGTATGAATAGATCCCTCTGGCGTTCCTAACCAACAGCCCGTACGTATGATTCGACCAGGCCCGACTAAACTGCCACCGAGTGTTTTTGCGCGTGGTTGAAAAACAGAACCTAAGAATTTACCTGGGTAATCAAGCAATGTGCCATTTACTAATACGCGAATTGGACACCCATCAGGTCGGTAGTCCATTAAGATAGTTGCAAAGGCAGACGATTCCGCTTGAAAAGAAGAAAATTGATAGGGCCCATGAATCAGAAAACAATCTCGCTCAACATGACAGCGATACAGTACTAAATCGTGCATTAACCACGTTCTGTCTCCTACCACTGACCATTCTACTTTTGCGCCATCATGTAATCGTACATCACGTCCAAGGATACTAAAACGCACCACGGCATGTGCGCCAATGCGACATCCTGGACCAATGATACTACCCTCAATGACGGCTGTGGGATGAACGTCGGCACTGGGGTGAATAGAACGGTATGCATGCGCAATACGTTGTGTAAATGTTTGTCGTCGACGTGAAAATAGCCCGCGCAGAAAAGCCGGACCAGAGCCGCGAATTCGCCGCGCAAGATGTGCAGCCAAGGCAATATGATTTGCAAATAATAAATCCCAGTCATTTGCAACTGGCATGAGTAAAGCCGTGGGTAATACGTGATCTTCCGCAGTAGTTAATGCACGTGGATAGGGAATTGCGGTACGAATAGTCGGTAATTCAAGCACGAGTTCAGTTTCGCCGTGACCTGATGAGCGCTGAGCAGTAAGTGGTAATTGAATGTGCTCAGCTGATCCTGTGCCATGAAGTGCGTAATAATCGCGCCAGATTTCTGCGCCCGGACGCAAGGCAAAACGTATACGTGCTGCATCACCGTGATAATTAATCAATGCCTGACGAATAATTTGCATGCCATTATCGTCCCACAGCAATGCATCATCAGTTTGTAAGGTCCATGCTGCGATAACGGGTAAATGTTGAGTAACAGGACCTATTATCGCAGTAAGCAGTTCACGTTCTTGCAACCATGGTGGATTAACAAAATTCACGTGCGCTCGCACAAAGCAGTTAGTGGATGTGGAAAGACTGTCTTTCGAGCAGTCTCATCAGGCATCAAGCTAGCGATATTTATTCCAGGCTGTGCATGGTGTTCGACGTGTAATCCATTATTCGCAGTGAGGACATTATACCAACGACCGTGTAAACTACGTGCTGCACCGGGAAGAGGAGGATGTTGGCCGTAATTATGGAGGGCAATCAATGCCCATCCAATATAGACATACATTAAATAAAGCGCAGCCCACACATACGAGTAAGCCAAAAGCATGATTAAAAAAATGAGGAGTGCGATTTGCTGTACCCATATGCGTCGACGAATCCATTTTTCAATGCTACCAAGCGCAACTTCTTGACGCACCCATTCACGTGACCGGCGAATATCGAGTGGCCAAGCGATTGCATACCACAGTGGATGACGCGCTTTAGGTCCGTCAGGTGTCGGGGTCCAGGTGCGCGATACATCAGCTTCTTCATTATTATAACGATGGTGATTGCGATGATGTAAACGATAGCCGTCAAATGGTATGCCCATCACGATGGTGGAAAAAAAACCGCCAATACTACTGAGCCAACCGTTATCTGCGCGATGGACGCCAACATGGAAATAAACATGAACCGACCACGACAAGGCCATTGCCGCACATAGAACAAACCACGGCGAGATCAGACATGCTGCCAGAAATGAAATGGTCGCTAATAAGGGGAAAATTATGGTCCAACCCACGGGTGCAGATTATAGTTATTAATTGCCATGTACAACTGTGGGTAACGACAGGAATGACTCAACGTGGACTTGGTGCGTTAGCCGTGCTATCAAGTGCTATGACTAACCAGCAAGATACTCCAGATCCATCGTCAGAGCAGCCACCGTCGAATTCTCAAGAGCCACAGGCAACGAAACCTGTGCCGAGAAATGATTATGGTGATACGAGTCGCACATCGAATGGTAAATGGCCAACCTGGCTAGTAGTTTTATTTAGTATTTTTATGATTGTTGTTGTTTTACCACTATTAGGGATATTTGTTCTATTTTTAATATGCTTGACTCAAAAACCTGGTCATTGGTGACATACCAAAAATAACAATTCATTTTGAATTAATTTTGCTATTAGACGATTTTAAAGATAAGTACCATGACTGATATTGCGGTAATTCTAGAACATGGCAATCCACTCGCACATCGTATGTGCGTGCTCACTGCCACAGCCATCGGCGGCTGGTTTATTGCTCGTGATGCGCGCTTGTGGTCATTACCAACCTTAGATCGTATTAATATATTATTAGTGGTTATGCTTGGTGGTATGATTGGTTCTATTTTACCTAGCTTAATGGCAGGCGGCGCAGTTGGTTCGATGGTTAATGAATTAGCCAATAATAAAGCAGATGGTTTGCTATCAGTCGGCACGGTGGCACTACTTGGTCCGAAAACTATTATTGGTGGCGTGCTTGGTGGTTTTATTGCCATTTGTTTTTTTAAACGCATTGCAGGCATTACTTACGACACCAGCGATGCATTTGCGCGTGGTGCTAGTGCGCTGATGGCCATCGGTCGTTTAGGGTGTGTATTTCAGCATTGTTGTTTTGGATGTGCGGTTGATAGGCAATCACAATTGGCAAAACCACCATGGTATAGTGTTGATCAGGGTGATGGTATTGCTCGTTATCCAGTGCAAATTATTGAATTATCAGGTGAAATTATAATATGTCTCATAATATTTTGGCTTCATCAGCGCCAACTGTTACCGCATCGACGTTTATTTTTACTATTCGCTATGTATGGTAGCTTACGTTTTGTATTAGAATTCTTTCGAGAACCGTTGGGAGCCAACTGGTTTGGTCTGAATATATATCAGTTATTGGCAATATATATGGCGGTTACAGGTGTATGGATGTTAATTAAACGTCGCAATTGGGTGCAGCAGGACGTAAGCCAGCAAATGCCTGCTTAAGGTCGGCGGCTAGATCCTCGACTGCTTCTAAGCCGAAACACAAACGTACTAATCCGCGATTAAGGCCAATGTTATTTTTTTGTTCATCATCAAGTGAGGCGTGACTTCCGCTGTACGGTTGTGCGACCATTGATGTCACAGCGGCCATTCCCGTACCCGTGTCAAAAAGTTGTAATGCAGCAATGATGTCATCATAGCAATGCAGATATGCTGAACGTAATTGTACAAATACGATGCCGCCGTAATTGTCTAATTGACCATCACCAATAAGCGGGAAATCGACGCGTTCGACAGCGGAAAATGTACGCAGTAATTCCACCAATTGTTTGGTGACGAGAGCATGTTCACGCATCCGCAACGGAAATGTTTTTAAACTGCGCGTGAGTAACCAAGCGCTATGCGGATCGAGATTGGCTCCGTGATAAAATCGCCGTTCTCGCAACCAAGAGGCGAGATCGCTATTATTGCATAATAAAATGCCACCCATGACATCGCTGTGACCAGAAATAAATTTAGTCGCGCTATGTAAAACGATATCAGCGCCATGTTGCAATGGTTGTTGGAATAAAGGTGTAGCCCAGGTACCGTCTACTGCGACCAATGCTTGTGGATTTGCGCGTTTAGCAGCAGCACTCACAGGTGCAATCGGTACGGTACGTAAAAATGGATTCGTTGGTGTTTCAAAAATAACTAAGCGCGTGCTAGCAGGCATTTGTGCAAGTTGCGTTGGGTCATCAAGATCCAACATCAGTAATGTAATGTGACGTTCATCAATTTGTTGTTGGAATAAACGCAAACTGCAGCCATACATCAGTCGATGGCAAACCAAGGTATCACCAGGACGGAGCAGACCCATGAGTAATGAGAGGGCTGACATGCCGGTGGTAACAGCTAAGGCGTATTGAGCATTTTCCCAAGCAGCCATCGCCTGCTCAAATTCGCGCACATTGGGATTATCTTTTCGGCTATAAAAAAAATCAGATCCCGATTGAAAGGCAGCGGTTTGAAAAATAGGCGAGGCGGTCGGTTTGCTGCCGTCGATGTTGGTTTTTTGCCGTAATGCGCGTGTGTTGCGATGAGTCATGCTTGGAATGTCGGTAGCGGGCTGCTGTCACTGCGTTGAGTTCCCAATTCGTTGACAACCGTTGGAAAATGTGCGCGATCAAAAACATCGAGTAAACTGATTTTGATTCCTTGTTCAGCACCAACTTCTACCCCATTTTCATTTGGACTTGATTTGGCAATGATGAAGCGGTGACTTTCATCTGGATCTAAATTAATGACAGTCCATTCAGTATTATTACCTATTGGGCTATATCGAATTTCACGTCTGGTATTCGCATCGTTACGTACCTGCACATGAAGTGAGCGTAGATCACCTTGCCACAGATGCGTTTGCATGTTCAGCATCTCTGGTGGTGGCGTGGCACACGTTGGACGAGGTGTTGCGTTTTCACCACGGATAGGTGCTGTGGTACCACAAGATATGCAGTGATTATCTTTTAAACCAACACTGGTAGCCATCATGCCATAGCGTTCAATTAAGCGCGTCCCACAAACGCGACAGTTGGTATGTGTTGCTTCATGATCGTAAACATTTCCCAGATAGACATGTTGGACACCGAGATCTAAGGCAATGTCTCGCGCTCGTTCCAGACGCGGGATTGGTGTGCGTACTGAATCAGTCATTTTATAGTCGGGATGGAAACGGACAAAATGTAATGGTACGGCAGCATCTAATTCGTCGATTACAAAACGGGCAATTGAACGCGCAGTATTTTCATCATCAGATAAATCTGTCACCATCAGAGTGGATAATTCTAAATGGCGGCCTGAACGATGGACTTGTTTTATGCCCGCAAGGACAGGTGCTAATTCAGCTTTTGTCAATTTACGATAATAGACAGGATCCATAGATTTAAGCGATAATGAAAAAATATCTATGACAGAAATTAATTCATTGATGGCAGCTTCACTGATATAAAAAGACGATTTATATAAATTGATCAACCCGTGACGTTTAGCCAGCGCAGCGGTCTCCGTTACAAATTCGTGCCACACCACCGGATCATTGTAGGTCCACGATAATACTTTTATACCATGACGTAAGGCGAGGTCGACAACACCTTGTGGTGTATAATGAAAAACATCATGATCAGAAACCTGTTTTGCTTGCGATGTTTTCCAATTATGACAATACGAACAATTCATCATACAACCAATATTACCCATTGAGAGAATACGACTACCGGGCGCGTAATGATAAACGGCTTCGGTTTCGATCATTTCTTCGGTGGCATGTACCGACTTGCCATAATTGTAGCTAACTAACTGACCGTCACGATTGCCACGCACGCCGCAAAATCCGTGTTGATCAGGACGCATGACACAATGACGTGGGCATAATCCGCAGCGAACGCGCCGATCTTCTAAAGTGGTGCCAAAACGAGCCGGATGAAAGGTGGAACGCCACGTGGACATGGCCGCAGGGTGTGTCTGTTTGCTAGTGGCGCAATAACAAAGAAATAGGACGTTGAGTCCATGCAATCGCGACTCCAAACCGATGAATTCGCCGATTATGACGACAAGCTACAAGTGAATTTATCCTCCACCTGGGTAGATTTGGCTAAGCGTTATTTGGCATGGGAAAGACCGCCGCAACACGGTTTTGGAGGCACGTTTACGAACGGTGACATACAGTGGTTTGCAGATGGATTACTTGATCCCACGGTGAGTTGTTTGGAACGTCATTTATCAATACACGGAGAAGATACTGCGTTGATCGCGATTGGTGACGATCCGGATGAAATTATTCGTTGGTCATTTCGTGAGTTATTTACGCAGGTGTGCAAAGCGGCAAATGTTTTATCGACGCTTGGAGTAAAGCCTGGCGATACGGTGGGTATTTGTTTACCCAATATTCCTGAAGCCGCTGTAGCGATGTTGGCATGTGCGCGCTTGGGCGCCATACATGGGGTCGTGTTTGCTGGTTTTGGCGCATCAGCTTTAGCACAACGCTGGCAAGATTTAGGCTGTCACGTAGTAATTACGGCTGACATCATCAAACGTGGTGGTCGTACGATTGCACTCAAAGAAACGGTAGATTGTGCATTACAAAAATGTCCATTAGTTACCACTGCATTGGTCGTCTGTCGTAGCGAAGTTACTTCCGTATGTACGCCACGCGAACGTTGTTGGGATACTGAATTAGCATCAGCATTACCAACCTGTGCGCCTTATTTCCGTCCCGCTAACGCACCGTTATTTGTTTTACATACGTCAGGTTCCACGGGTCAGCCAAAAGGATTAGTACAGAGTACCGCCGGATTTTTGCTGCATGCAGCAATGACTATGCAGGCAACGAGTGGTTACCAAGATGGTGATAATTATGCGTGTCTAGCCGATCTTGGTTGGATAACCGGTCATGCCTATGTGCTTTATGGGCCACTGATTAATGGTGCACCTATATTTCTAGATGAGGGCACGCCACTTTTTCCCGATCCACATCGGTATTGGCGTATCGTGGAACATTTCTCGCTGAATATTCTTTTCACGGTGCCTACAGCATTACGCATGATAGCAGAAAAAACACCGCAGTTAAAGCCGGACTTTACCATATCATCTTTACGAACAATAATGTGTGCGGGAGAAATTCTCGATAAAGCAACGTGTGATTGGTTAGCGGATCAATTGCCGCACGTACAGATAATAAATATTTATGGTCAAACTGAAGCATCAGGTCATTTACTAGCAGGTCGCACTAACGGTGGGCAATCTAACCTCTCCTGCCCCGCTCTGCGCCCATGTCTTGGCATTCGAGTTGCGATCATTGACGAAAAAGGAGTCGAAATTAATGGCCATGGGAAAGGGCACTTAGTTATCAAGGAACCGTGGCCGGGATTAGCGCTAACAATACTTGGGGACGATCAACGCTTTAAACGGTCATATTTTCAATCTCAGACTGGAAGGTATTTTACAGGAGATATTGCTGAACGTGATGATCATAATGAAATGACGATCATTGGGCGTAGCGATGAGGTGGTGAATATAGCAGGGCATCGTTTAGCGCCGGCAGAAGTTGAAGCGATAACACGTACGATCCCAGGTATTCATGATGCCATCGCAGCTGCGATTCCGGATAGCGTACGGGGACACGTATTCATTTTATTTATTGTTTGCGAGCCCTTTAATTTGCCTGAGATTTTGAAGGCAATACGTCAGAAAATGCGAGAACAATTAGGCGCATTTGCCAGTCCACGTGCCATTGTGCCTGTCCCAAGAGTTCCACGTACTCGTTCCGGGAAACCATTGCGCCGTTTATTAACAGCGTGTGTCCAGGGATTAGAAATAGGTGATATATCAACCTTGGCTGATGACACTATTATTCCAGAATTACAACAAGCATGGCAAGATTATTTAAGTAGTGGATTTAATGAACTGCCAACCACATCTCCTGGGACTTGACCTGGGGTCCAATCATTCAATGCCTGTAGCTGATCAGGATATAATGGCGTTAATAATTTCGTTTCAGCGGCTACAAACAGGATCGTCATAACGGCGCGCATGCGTGTCGTTACATTTGGTGGTGCACCATGAATAACCCAGCCATCATGAAATAGGGCATCACCTGCAGCCATCGCCCCAGCATTGACAATGGGAAAGTTTTCTTGGCTTAGATAAGTGGAGAAATATTGTTGTGATTTTTCATTAATAGGCCAGTCACCTAATAACCCAGCTCGATGTGAGCCGCTAGCGTAGGTTAATGTCCCCATGTTCGTATCAATATTTTCTAAAGCCAACCACATGGTCAGGCAGCGGTTGCCAGGAACAGCCCAGTGTTGCGCGTCTTGGTGCCACGGCGTTGCGACCGCTCCAGGTTCTGAAAACATGGCTTGATCATGGTACAGTCGTACGTGTTCAACGCCAAGTAAGTGCGCTGCTTTTGTGGCAAATTGGGATTGGTGTACAAATGCTGAGCAAATAGGATCATGTACCCATAAATTACTAACCGGCATAAAGGCTGATTTAGTACCAGATTTACAGCGTGCTAATGTTTGCTGAGTTAATGCTTGGCGACTATCTGACAACAAATTTGCATCAGCAACTTCGCGGCACAGGACCCAACCATTTTGTTTAAACGCAGCGTGATCAGAGATCATTGAGCGACCAAAATAAAAGGGACTGCCACAATGAAGGCGCTCCATCCACCCACGATGACAACCGCATCAGCAGGAACGGATACGATATAAGAAAATTTATTTAATTCGGCTAATATTGGGTGGCGGCGCACATGCTGTGGAATAAGTTCCCATTTACCTTCCCGGATGTGATCTTCGTGATCACGATAGCGAAATGTCAGTGCAATTATATCTTTGTTCCAAATCGGTTCGACTAATATGTTTATTGGTAGACCGTCCTTATCAGTAAGCAATAAGTCATTAATTTTATCTTTATTTTTATCTTTTGAGTAGGAAGTGCGACGAAGAATATTTACGTAATGCCCATCAGCTTCAACTGGTTTTAAGTCTGCTTTTTCAACGACTTTTACCACTTTATTTGACCCTTCTTCGTAGTCAAAAACCAAGCCGGTATTTTCTGGACGCCCGTTTAAATAATCTTTTAATACTAAGTGATAAACTTTCCCGGTAGATGTGTGATCGACCTTGGTAATGAACAGGCGTGCGTTGCTAGGGGCGACTTCATCGCTGACAGTCCCACGTAAGGCCGCTGAGCGCTCATTTACGCGTGGAGTGAATATGGGAAAACATGCACAACCAATACCCCAGGTTAAAGCAAGTAAGAATAGTATGCTTATGCGTAGTGCGAGGGGAGTAAACATGTTCGTATGAAATTCATCCTATAATTAAGTGGCGATATAAGAAGGTAGAAAATGTAAACTGCAGTGAATTTCTATAAAAGCGTTTATAAAGCAATCGTTGAACCCCAGGCGTCTAACGTTTTTGTCATCTGGTTTTGGCGAGATGTGCTAGCTTGTGATGTACCTAGGTGCGGGTGCGATGGTGGTACATAGGCGCGTGTAGCAAGCGTTGATTATGAGACGCTCATGCCGGGATTGCGGATTTGCTGAATGGTATCCCAGGTATCGTAGAGTTCACGCAAACAATTGCGCATATTCCCATCATGTCGATTGAATAAATCTTCACACAATGCAGTGGTGTAGGCATCTTTACTACCAGTTAATTGAAAAACTAAGAGGGCTAGTAATGCGGGCGAGGTTTTGTGCGCGCGCAGCAGTGGTAAACGACCCGTGACATGGCTGGTTGCTAATACTCCACGATGGCGCTGGGTGGCACGACGAAAACGCCACCACAACAGCGGCGATATGCGATCAAGTCCATCAATGCTAATAATAGCATCAGGTGACGTTTGTTGCAGTTGTTCGCGCAACCATGACCACGACAGCCGTTGTGCTTCTTGCAATACCATGGTGTGAACGGGGATATTTTCAGTCTGAAAATACCGTTCTAATTGTTCACGTAAGGTTGTTTTCCCACTGCCATGAGGACCAACCAAAACACCGCGACAATTTTGGGTAAAAAATTGCTTGGCTAACAATGCAAATTCCTGGTCAGTTATATGAAAAGGGATTGCCTCAATGCAACTCATACGAAATGGGTTTTCGTGAGCTGGAATCATAATTTAATCGGCGGAGCCCATTTTAATTTCTTGCGCTTCTGGTGCGATAATAATGTTTACTTTGGGGATTGGTTCATTGTTATTACTTACTAATTCTAACGCCCAACGAATTGATACTAATTTACCAGAGCATGAAGTAGGATGATTCGGAGCAGTAAACGCAAACGATTTTTCACCGCTGAGCGGACAATTGTTTTCCCGTATAGTTTCAACCACACCAATATCCTGAGTACCCTTTCCTTCGGTGTAATAAAATAAACGTATTTCAACCCATTGAGGAGCTTCATCACAACGCCAACGCATACGACCACTGATGGTGTCTCCTGGACGATACGCTTTGCTCTCATTATCACAGATAATTTCTAAACTCATGACGTTTTTCCTTTATAATAAATCGATAAGCCATATTCATCGCTAATATCTGGCCACCGTGGAATATCGCCTTTTACAAGCAAAAAGTATTCGATTTTATTATGCAGACCGTTGTAAGTGGTAGGAATTTCTTTGGGAAGCGTAACTGAAATACGTCCGCTCATCATATCCGCATGGTCTTCGATGGTAACCACGGGGATGCGTATAAATACATGTTTGTCGGTAACAGTATCCGTGCCGCGTGTATACGTCGCGCTTTCTCGACCTTCGATGGTTAAGGTAAATGAACGGACGCGAAAAGCATTGCCAATGCATTCCCAGGTTAAGTTTATAGTTTCACCCGGCTGATAGACGCCTTTATTAACCGTTAATTTGAGACGTGGATTTTTTAAGGCGAGGAGTTGATGAATAAATCCGAATAAAATGAATAAACCAATAAGCGCAAAAATTGATAAAAATATTAGCGGAATCCATACCGAACCGTCGCTTTTATCCCACTCTGCAATTACAACAAAATATAACACGGTCCACGTAAAGCCGTTCCAAATAAGTGAAAAAATACCAAGACCAATCGCTCTACCAAAGCGCGATTGTACCTGACTTAATTCAATCGGACCATTTCCCGCTAATGCAGCACTTGACGGTTCCCTAGTCGTTGCCCTGGTCGTTGATGTTCCCGATAGCGGTAATAACCCTGCTTTACGCAATCGCTCGGTGCGACGCATGTGCAGACCTAACCACATGACGCCAATGCCCACCAGTGGAAAAATAAGCGTGAATGATGCGAACCACCAATCATCGGGTAAGCCATGCTTTAACACGGCCTCATCTGGTTTATTTGGATTTACCCAACACGTGTGTTTGCTGCCTGGTTGTAAAGTTTGGACAATGGCGTTTTTGGAGCCGCGTCCAGATGAAAATGTACCGCCCGAAAAATCATACATCGACGATTCATAACGTGGCGCATTGCTATCTGATTCTAAAGCGTGCGGATCATAATGATAAGCAAAGCGTACCTCAACACGATAGGTATCGCCTTCGCTATCATGGTTAACTCCAAGGCTGCTTGAAATAATAGTGCATGGAACTTCAACCCAATTACTAGCGGCAGTCATTTTCCATGCAGGAGCGATTAAAAAGATATAGACGAAGACGCTACCAAATAGGGCAAAGAATAAACCAAATAAAAAAAAGCAGCCAGCACCCTGGTTTTTATTAGTGCCATCTGAGAGCGGTTTATAGTGCGTTTTATTTTTACTCACGTGCGCATCTTGAAGCACATCGCTTCAATGGCAAATAGCCGTTGCTGTCCTTTTGGGACTTGTGGCACGGCTTATTGAGATGGGTTTCTTATGCGAAAGATGCCCAAATTGTTGAGTACGACAGTACAGAAGGTGTCTGAGGGCGTAGCAGCAGCCCTGTGCTCAGCAGGCTTATGTCATAATGCGAGTGCCTAGCATCAGAAAAATGGCATGCGACTCTGGCATG
>JAHEDF010000401.1 GCA_024641365.1 Planctomycetota bacterium
GCCGTTAATTTCTTCATCACCAATGCGTTATTTATATCGGCGACTAAATTAAAGGCATGCGTATAAAAATAATCGCCTAATAAAACCGCCGTTGTATTATCAAAGCGAACGTGGGCAGTTGGTTGGCCACGACGTGTATTGGCATCGTCAATTAGATCATCGTGAATAAGTGTAGCGGTATGAATTAATTCCAGCGCAGCGCCTAAACGATGATGTATGGTTGAAATATTTCCGACTGCTTCAGCGACCATGAGCACCAATGCTGGTCGTAACATTTTACCGTGAAAAGCACCAAGGTCAGTGATTAGTTGCGAAACGCGCGGTTCATCTGTTGCGAGCGCCGCTTGCATGTGACGTTGAACTTCGTCGAAATGCGGTTGAAGTCCCTGCAAGCTATCGAGCATGAGATTAGTTTAGCCCACCGTAAAAGAGCGGGCTAGCTCCTGCAGCGATTTACCAAGTGCATCAACGCTTACTGGCTTGCGAATGCAGGCGGCAATTTGTGGATTGAGGCGCGCTAATTCTTCTACGCGATCAAATGGTTCGTAAGCGGATACGACTACTACTTGGCTGCCGCTTAATTCTGGGCGGCGTAATAATTCTTGGAGTACAGCAAACCCATCCATGCCTGGCATCATAATATCGAGCAACATAATATGCGGCTTAATGGTGCCGACAGCAATACAGGTATCGACGCCGTTAACGGCTTCATTGATATGCGCATCTGGCAAATAACGCTCGACGACTTTTCGTAATAATAACACGACATCAGGATGATCATCAGCGATCAAAACTTGTAATTTTCCTGCCGTGCTCGCGCTTGCCCGTACCGTGGTTTTTTTGCCAACATCAGGAATGCCAAACGATCCGCAGAATACTTCCAAATCTTCGGGACGAACGCGAAAGTGGCCACTTGGTAAAGCATAAGCTTTTAAATGACCATGCACGATCCAGCGATAAACCGTGGTGCGGCTTACATTGCAACGTTTGGCGACCTTGCCGAGACTAAGATGTTCGTCCTTGCTCATGTGCTCACTAACGCTCACTGGATCTAGCGACTAAAAGGTAGTCACCAGGTAGTCACTACGGGTTTCATGATTAAGGAGGCCGGGCCACCCGAATATGAATGCTGTGGACTTCTACACAGTCGGAGCAAACGTCGCAAGTGTGCACATAGGACAACATTCGGTATAGATATGCGGTATCTATCGGTGTCTCCGTACGGCGACAACAAAAAACACGATGGTCATGGAAGTATTTACGTGTCGCCATAGCGTGCCGCATCATGCGCGTGCTTATCGTGCGTTTAGGCGCATTTGGCGACATTATTCATACGCTTCCGCTTGCAGCCGATCTGCATCGAGCTGGGCATCGTGTTGGGTGGGTATGCGAAGACCGCTGGTCGTGTGTACTGCAACGTAATCCAGCAATTGACCGTGTTCATCAACTACCACGTAAATTGATAAAAAATCGTGACATCGGTTTAGCTAAACGGTGGTTGGTGGCGCGTCGCTTAATGCGTGAAATTCGCAGTGGCGGTTATGACGTTGTTATTGATGCACAGGGTTTAGGAAAAAGTGCATTGGTTGCAGGATGGAGTGGTGCAACAAAGAGAATTGGACATGCACAACCTCGTGCACGTGAAGCAAGTTGGTTAATATCCCGTACACGTGTAACGCCACAAGCGGCGCATGTCATTGATCAGCAACGTGCGCTTGCTTTGCCATTATTACAAAATTCCTCACGCGGTGGTTGGCAATTTCCATTACCCGCGTGGGATGAAGAACGTGCATGGGCTACGGCGTGGCTTAAATCACACCAATTAGATTCGTCACATGGCTTTCCTGCAATTATGTTAAATGTGGGCGCCGGGTGGCCGACAAAAGTATGGCCGAAAGAACAACAAATTGCATTTGCACGCCTGTGTCATGAACGAGAATTTCCATTAGTACTGGTATGGGGTTCGCCAGCGGAAAAAGAAATGGCTGCTGCCATCGTGCAAGAAGCCGGTAGCGGCATTATGGCACCGCCAACCACCATTCCACAGCTTGCAGGAATATTGTCACATGCCCGCGTTTTGGTGAGTGGTGATACCGGTCCGCTCCATTTATGTATGGCGCTTGGTCGTCCGGCGGTAGGATTGTTTGGTCCTGTACCGGCTACACGTAATGGACCACGCGGTCGCGGTTACCGAACCCTGCAAGCACCTGGGGCGGCTTGGGAACGTAAAGATGTTAGTAAAGTAAACATGGGAGCGTTGAGCGCTGCGGCAGTTTTTGATCAAGCCATCAATGCGAGTTTGGACGGTTAATCAAACGAGACTTGCGATTTATTTGCTGCTGCACATGGTGCGCGCATGTGGATCGAGCAATCAGAGCCAATGCAAGCTAATCAAGCTGATAGCAGTAAAGTTAATATACTGACGTGGAAAACGGAAGACGCGCAGGATATGTTATTTGATCGTGCCATGTCTGAATTAGAAGGTTTGGTTGCTACAGACGGATCAGCGCGCTGGATATTAAATGTATCTGACATAACGATGTTAAGTTCCAATGCGATTTCATCTTTAATTGGTGTTGTTCGCCGGGTTAATTTAGCACATGGGCGCATGGTACTAGCGCACCCAGCTCCTGCGGTTGCATCAGTTTTACGCATGACGCGACTCACAAAATTATTGCCCATGTATGATAATATGGATCAGGCAAAAGCGGCTGTGCTAGCGGACGTATAAATGTCGCTGCCGTTACAGCCAACTATGACGCCATGGCTTCCGTGGCAACGGCGCTTGTTAATTATTGGTATAATTTTTAGCATTATTCTATTACTCGGACTATTGTCTCCATCACGTAGTGCACCAATGCGCTTTTTGGAAAGCGAAGCTGACAGTAACAGCCTTCAGTACATTCAATCTGCACTTCGTGTTATAGATGGAGCAGAACATCAATTAACCGTCGTTATGTATGTGGTTCGCTATGATGACACCGGACCTGTAGCAGCATTATTACAATCAGTCGCTCATGCACATAAACGTGGTGTAGCAGTTCGCGTCGTCTTAGATCAAGGGCGTGATTGGAATACAGGAGAACCAGATAGTAAGCATAAATTAGCCGAGAAATGGTTAACTGATCACGGCGTTCCCGTATTTTTAGATGAATTAGATCGCACCACGCATGCTAAGGTTATCGTTGCAGATGGGCGTACGGTTATTTTGGGTAGCCATAATTGGACACGTTACGCACTCGCAAAAAACAGGGAGTGGTCTCTGCAGGTCGATGATCCAGATCTTGCGCGCTCAATTGAAGCACGCTGTGCAACTATTCCAGGTTGGAAATGATAATTTATAAAAATTATCAATCGCAGATAGCAATTTTATTCTGCGTTCTTTTGATCACCTTTTTGTGCAAATATCATACGCCCATTACTGGTATGGTGTAAACGTAAAATGGTGGCGTTGACGTTGTGTCCAATATCGTTGGTCGCGCCAGTAACCACTACCATGCTACCGTCATCGGTGAATCCAATGCCTTGATCAGGACTATCACCTGCTTTTTCAATGGTGACGGTAATATTTTCACCAACTCGTAATGTCGGCGATAATGCGGTTGCGAGTGCACTGATATCAATTAATGCCAAGCCTTCATTGCGTGCGCGGGTGATGACTTCTTTATCCGCGACTAATAAGCGGCCATTTTCTAAACGAGCTAAATTTGTTAGTAAATCACTCATGGATTGTGCATTTGGCAATTCGGTGTCATCAATTTCAACTTGGGCATTCGGTAGGGTACGTAATTCTGATAATCCATCTAAGGCGCGACGACTGCGGGCTGCTAAGGTGGTGTCGGAGCTAGCAGCTTGGCTTTCGAGTAACAACAATACATTGCGGTGAATTAATAATCGGCGCGGCAATAAGCCAGTTGCGACTAAAGCATTTAATCGACCATCACCTAAAATTAATCCATCTAGTATAACGGCGCCCGCATCAGCGCGCTCGGAGCGGAATTCAACGAACGGAATGACCATGCGAAAATTGTCGACGTTTCGTAATACTAACACCAATACCAAGTAGGTCGTGATCAGGACTAAAGGCACATCTAAATTATTAATAATCCCTTGGTCTTGAATGACTTGACGCAGCACAACTAATAATAAAGCGGATAAACTCAGTCCGGCTCCTAAGCCAATTAAAAAAGCTACTAAACTACGAGTAAAGCGGCGGCGAAATGCGTGTTCGCATGCAACTAAAGTAATGGCAATGCCAAAGCCCATC
>JAHEDF010000402.1 GCA_024641365.1 Planctomycetota bacterium
TGCCGGTTAAAAAAGTAGATATTCGACTGGCAGTTGCCCGTGTTTTAGTTTGGAATGTGATGATGGGCTCACAAAAACTAATTACTGTGGCACCGTAATGCGTTGTGTCTTTATTCTGTTGTGGTGCTGTGCGTGCCTTGTAGCGGAAGAATTACCTCAACCAGGCCAGCCATTAGCGGAACAAATTCCTCGCCAACATTTTATCAGTGGGAATAAAGATTTAGAGAACTCCGTTCGGTGGTTGATTGCTCATGATGCGGATGCTGTAACACGACACGGTCGTTTATTATTCCAGCGGGCTTATTCGGCAGCTGATGGTGCAAGTTCACCGCAACAGGCACGTGTTTTATCAGCACAAAAACCAGCACGACTCGATTTTATTCCCTCATGTATTAATTGTCATAATGTGCCATTTGGTGAGCCCGGAGCTGGTATGACCGTGTTAAGAGATGCGGTTACAACGCGTAGTACGCCGCATTTATTTGGCGCGGGTCGTCTAGATCTATTAGCACATCTGATAGGACAGGAATTAACCAAAAAAGTTGATGTGAATAAAGATGGCATTATTTCACGTAACGAAGCACAGGGAAAAGCGGACCTCACTATTGGCGACGAACAGGTGGTGTCGTTTGGCAGTTTCGATGATAAGAATGGTGATGGTTTTCCCGATTTAGATCCGGTGGTGGCGGTGTGGTTTGTTGATGGCAGTGGACAGCAAAAAATTGGCGCTTCATTTTTACATGCAGATGTTTTAGGTTTTCATTTGGCTGTGCGCGCATTTGGTGCTAGCGGACCAGCACATGCAGCAATGGGCACCACTTTACGTACAGCAATTGTTAGTGCATTTGCTCTCCATGCTGGCATGCAGGCGTATGATCCTATTTTAATCGGCGAAAAACATCAAGGCGGCTGGGCGGGCTTTGGTGCGGCAGGAATTCGCCAACAACATGTTGGTGCATTACCCGATATGGGATTACAAATAGATGACAGGGGATTATCACTGGACGATCCGGATCGTGATGGAGTTCCAGCTGAATTAACAGCAGGCGATATTGATGTTGTGGAATGGTTTCTATCCCAACAACGTCAACCAAGCGAACGGCATGACCATCCTAATTACCAAGCAGGTCGCTCGGAATTTATCGCGTTTGGTTGTTCGCATTGTCATATCCCTAATTGGCATCTCGGCGACATGTTTTTATCAGGATTATATAGTGATATGCGCAGTCATGATGTGGGTACATCATTTCATGAACGACAAGCGGATGGCAGCATGACCACCCATTTTCGTACCACGCCATTATGGGGCGTTGCGCATAGCGCACCGTATGGGCACGATGGACAAAGTTTAGATTTAGATGCCGTTATACGCCGCCACGGAGGTGAAGCCGCAGCAAGTCAGCAACAGTATAGCAACGCATCACAGCAACAAAAAACGCTGCTGTTAGAATTTTTACGCTCCTTAGTGTTGGAATAAAAGGGCTGCACAGAAAGATATAATCCTGAGCGTATAGTGCTAAAGGGCCTAGTTTATTAAAGCGTCTCTGCAAAAAATAGTAAGGGCGATGGGCTGATTTGAGAAATGAATTTATTTAAAACTGATTAATCAGCATGGAAACAGTAATTATTTTAGTGATGTTTTCCAGTCGTTCTGAAACAAGAAACAGGGCGGCATTAGATTTTTAGTTCATTACGATCATATAATTGATAACGTAAATATTATATCGCAGTAGTATGTAGCTGTGCTATATGATGCATCATGTCTACAGAGATTCACCTGTAGCTATGATTCGTTGCATCAACGGTTTTTAAGTTGCTAAGTAATAGCAGGAGATATCGGTATGACCAAGAATAATGACGAAAAGGGGCAATGACTTTTATGATTACAGATGTTAAATCACAACACATTCGCATAATTTTCACCGTACTTTTTTCAGTGCTCTCTTCACTCGGTTACTCTGCAGACTTTCAAATAGATTCCCAGGAATCGTTTGATCGCTTGAGCAAAGCATCCTTTGCTCCTGGCGATATAATTTTATTTAAGCGTGGGCTGACGGTTAAAGGGATGTTTGCACCGCAGGGCGACGGCACCGCTGAAAAGCCAATAAAGATTACCGTTTATGGTGATGGCGAAGATCGACCAGTCATACAAGCTGAAGGTAAAGTGCCCGCCGGCATTTTCTTACAAAATGTTTGTTTTTGGGAAGTCAGCGGTCTCGAAATTACCAACACGGACGGCAGTGATAATGACCAAGGTGACTTATTTGGCATTTATATTTTAGCCGATAAAGGCGAAAAAGTGTATGAACACATTGTCATTGAAGACAATTACATACATCAGGTTAATGGGAAAGTGGAAGGGAAAGGACGGGGTGGTATTCACGTTCAGATTAAAAAATTAAAAGAGTCTCGCTTCCATAATCTGCGTATTGTTGGTAATAAAATTGCTTATGTCGGTGGGGTCGGGATAGGGAATCGTTCAGATTGTGGTGGCGTCGATGTGCACGAAGATGGAACGTATACAGCGAAGAATTTATGGACATCGGTGTATGTCGCTGATAACCACGTCAGTTATACGGGTCGTAATTGTATTATCGCAAGAGTCAGCAAGGATGCGATTTATGAACGCAATATTTTAGCACATAGCAGTCGCTACAGCACTGGACATAGTATATTTAATTTTGATACCGATAATATAAAAATTCAATATAATGAGGCCTATGGCAATGTCGGTGATGGTGGTATGGATCGAGGGGGGTTCGACGCCGATTACAATTCTGTTAATACCTACATTCAATATAATTACAGCCACGATAATAATTGGTTTTGTGGTATTATGAAAAAACCTAATCATAATGTGATTATTCGACATAACATTAGCCAAAACGATAAGGAGGGTATTTATTTCTACGGCTTTGAGGGACAAAAAAAGGCTACTAAGATTCAAATCTACAATAACACACACTTTGTCGCAGCGGGTTTATCGGTTAAAGTATTTGCTGAAGATAGAACACCGCTCAACTCAATATTTGAAAAGAATATATTTTATTTTGCTGGAGAGGGCCAGTGGGGGAAAAAAGCGGCCGGGATACGTACGTCCTTCGACAATAATCTGTACTTTAACATAACTCCACACCCATCAGATAAACGAGCACAACAGGGAGATCCCTTATTCGTTAAACCTGGGGATACTGGCACAGAAATTAATTTAAAAACCATGGATGCTTTATCTGGGTATCAATTAAAACCAGCATCCACATTTAAGGAATATGGCGCACGTTTGCCGATGTGGCAGTAAACAAGCTCTATGGTATTCAATGGCGTGATGTTATAGAATGCATTATTTTACATTCAACATAATGAAAGGCATCATCAAGAGCTGTCAGAGTGTTCTTACGTAAAAGCGAATAATGAATAGGTGACCTATTAGTGATGTTGATATCAATCGCAGCGACGGCTTCACCATTACGATTTTGAGATAAATTGATTTGAATAAACTGTAATTGCTCGCCCAATTTCTCAGAAAGTTTTTCAAGATGGGATTCAGCCTGTAATACGATTAAAGAAGTCCATAATACTTTGTCGCCAATAAACCGGTAAGGGGTAAGAGACGTACTCATGGCTAGTTCCTTTGAGGGTGTGGATTGCATGAACTGCCACATTATTACTGCATATCTTTTGCCGTGGTGTATCGAATTTCACCGAACAATAGATCGTTTAAACCTATGGATCGCATTATTTAAAGTGGCTGAAAATAGGCCAGGCGAAGGTCAAAACGATGAGTTTGTGATAATTTTATCATGAAATGTTAAAGGGAAATATTGCCTCCTGATGTCGTAAGCACGACACCGCTCCTGCAAAAAAAGCACGCCAAAGAGCAGGATATATTTTTAGTTATTTGCTCGTTATTTGATAATAAATAATCAAAGAATAGATGAAAAACATGAGCAACAATGTTATTCCGCCGAAACGATTTATTTGGCGTTTACCAAATCCCCATAAGAGTGGCAGTGACAAAGAAAATATCATGAGCCACCAAACATCTCTATTGCGAATTTCTTCATCTATGCGCACCTGGCCACTGAGGCCAATAATGCCAAGTATCAGTAATATATTAAATGTATTTGAGCCAATGACATTACCAATTGCCAATTGAACCTTACCGCGCAGCGCAGCAATTAAGCTATTGGCTATTTCAGGAGCTGATGTCCCTATGGCAATTACAGTGAGCCCGATGACCACCTCACTGA
>JAHEDF010000403.1 GCA_024641365.1 Planctomycetota bacterium
CCCTGGCTGTTTGGTATCTAATTTAGATTTTGTTGAATCTATTTTTGGTAACGCCGGTGATCCTGGATTACCGGAAAATGATGCTGGTTTAGATGTGCACCATTGGACAGGTCACACGGGTTGTGTAATTTTAGCTCCGCATTTGATTACGATGAAGAAAAAAGATGTCGGGTTGCCGCATTTTGATAAAGCCACTGAGCGCCAACGGCGTGATGGCATGTGTTGGAAAGAGGCCGACGAATTATACAATAATGGCTCACCATTTAAGATTACCTGCCGTACGACTGATGGCGTGATGGTGACGATATTAGCCGATAATTATTACGGCTACTGCAAGAAAGAAGTAAAAACACAAATTGGCTTCTCGGCTAATTTATTTGGTTTAGCAGAAGAAGAACATGCTGGCGGCGCATTAGCATTTCCAAGCTATAATTTAGGTGACGAATTCCGCGGTGATGAAAGTATGGTCGGTTCGCGTGGACATACGTTTGCAGAAATGTGCCAACGTAATGCTGATCATATTGAGATGCGTCCAGAAGGGTATGCGGTTGATAAGATTTATGGTGACATTTTATATGTGCCGGAAGATGTGCGTATTAACTTACCAGAGCAATCAGTATCGTGGACCAGTGACGGGAATAAACGCACCATTCCGTTACGTGCTGACGTTACTTATTTACATCCCAGTGGCTACCGTGTTCATTTAGAGAAACATCCGGGTGCCCCGTCATGGCGATTAGTGGGAACAACGGCAGAAGGTACTTTCTGTCATAAGCCGTGTACTGTGTCTGGCGGCGGAAAATCTGAAATAAGTAAATCAATTAATGATGCAGTTATTTATGGACCATTGTTCGTAAAAGATTTTGAAAAAGATATGGATGCGGTCGCGGAATTATGTAAGCGCGATTACAGCGACCGTATGTTACCGGAATTACGTCACGATTATAGCAAACGTCCTTCACGACCATTATTGTCTGAGAAGCGCTCTCTTGGTTCGGTGATTAAAATGTTAACGCCGTCGCCAGGCGAATTTACGGATGAATATAATACCTGGTTGGCAACTGTTTCACCGCATATTCGCGCATTGACCTTTATTATTAAACGCTTTTATCAACCAAGTTGGGGAGATGATTGGCGTACGCAATTCCATGTTGATGTTGTCAATGGCCGCTTTGGTCATGAATTAAAATATGGTGATCGCCGCTTAGTTGCCTGTTATTTACGTGTAGGATTAACGCCGAATGGGTCATGGCGCACCTTTAAATTGCGCCAAGATTTTATCGCCGCGCAAAAGGTGCAAATGGAAGACGATATTTCTGCGTCGGTGGTCGTGCCAAGTGCTTTATTACCAAGCCTCGGTGATCATAATCAGCCGAGCGTCAAATTAGTAAAAAATTGCGAATATCGTTTATTCCAACGACCAGACGAAGCGATACATCGTGGCTATGACAAACAAACAGAAGCTGATATGGCCAGCGATGGTTTATTTAGTTCAAATTTTGAACCATTAGGTAGCGATGCGATCAAAGAATTAGTCGATGATGTTATTGGACTGGATAAATTTACTGAGCCGATGCGCAATCGTATTATTCATGCGAATAACGAGAATAAATGGTTAGTGTCATCAGCGCATCCACGTATTGTCGATGGTAAACCAACGAAAAACCCTCGCTATTTACAAGTGCGTCCTGATTTGGTTGCGCATCGTGCGCGCTATTTAGCGACCATCAGCACGCGTTTATTTCGCCGTTTACTACCGGATGAAAAAGTTTTACATCCAGTGAATGCGGTATTGCCAGGTCGCCGTAATAATCCACCAGATCACAAAGCCGGTATTCGCCAACTAGCGGTCTATAATCCAATTCATTATCAAGAATTGCCGGAATTGTTTATGGATTTTGTCGCTAGTTTATCTGGTAAATCACCATCAACGACGGGAGCTGGAAGTGAAGGGGCGCTCACCAAAGGACCATTTAATGCCGTGCGCGCAACCGCCGATTTAAACAACGCCTTAGTCTCTTTTATTCTATGTGGTTTTAATGGCTATAGTTCTGCGACTGGTCACATTGGTCCAAACGTACAAGTCGATCATGATATTAGTTTATTAATGCCAGAAATTTGGTGTCGTTTACCAGTTGCGGATCGTGATCCTGAGCGGCTTATTCGTGAAGGTTATTTAGAAAAGCTCAAGGATTTCGATTACAAAGGCCGCTCAATTTTAGCCAGTCGTTTAGGCTATCGCATTACCAGTAAATATATTCACACCTATTTCGGGAAAATATTTGATACACCGGAAGCGGTCTTTAGTGACGAAATCCTGCGTCCTGAATTACAAAGCCAAGACGATTACGTAAATGGCATTGAATACATTGTTGAGTCACAGCGTAAAGCAGCACAAAGTTATTTTGATGATGGCAGCATTGAGGATGCCTGTCCGCCTTTAGCAGCGGTGCTACATTGCATGGTACATGGTCATTATCAGGGCAAGGCGATTACGGATCCAAGTGTGCGTGCGCTCTTTACCCGCGACAATTTAATGAGCTCTGATTGGTATCGGAATCGTTTGCAAATTAAGCAACAACGTGACGTCGCCTTATGGACGCGCCATCATGCCTATCTCAAAGCATTTATGGAACGTCCGAGCCACCGCGATGAAAGTAAACGTTTGGGGCTCGAATCGCGTTTGCAGCACGTACAAGAACGATTGGCTTTAGTTACATCGCCAGCGTATTTGGAACGATTAAATGGCACTATTGGCGCCGACCCAATGGGGAAAGCCGTGGCCTTACTAGCTGCTAAAGCTTAGCAGGCTGTTGAAAAGCACCAGTCTGCTAGGTCCATTCAGTTTGCTTTGTGAGGTTAGTAATGCGACATCCAGGAATAACCTGGGTGTTGTTTTGTGTAAAATATTTTCAGCATTATGGTGGCCTATCCGTACATATATTAAGAGGGAAAATCCAATGCTGACACGACGAGCGATAATTGTGATGTTGTTTTTCTGCGTGGGTGCTCAAGCAGCAGAGGTGTATGTCCCTGAGCCAGGCTCGAATGAAGCAAAGAAAAACGATAAAAGTGAAGCGAATTATGATCCAGCATTGCCGAATATTCTCATTATTGGCGACTCGATTTCTATTGGCTACACACCGACGGTTAAAAACTTATTAGCAGGACAGGCAAATGTTTTTCATAATCCTGGTAACAGCCAAGGTACCACGCATGGCATAGCCAATATTGAAAGCTGGGTACAACCGCATGAAGGCAAACCGTGGGCGGTTATTCATGTGAATTTTGGTTTACATGATTTGAAAAGAGTTGATGCAGCAACTAAAAAGAATTCAAATAAAGAATCTGATCCGCATCAGGCAGATGTTGCTACGTATACGACGCAGTTAACGAAAATATTTGAAACATTAGCCACAACCAAGGCAAAACTAATATTTGCGACCACAACGCCATACCCATCTGGCGTAAAGCCATTTCGCGATCCTGAAGATGCAGCGCGTTATAATCAGGCTGCTCTGAGTGTGGTCGGTAAATTCAATATCACGGTAAATGATCTCAATGCATTTATTGCGCCCAAGCTAAAGGAATTACAGCAACCAGTGAATGTGCATTTTAAACCGGCTGGTTCTCAGGCGCTTGGCGAAGAGGTGGTAAAGTATATTAAACAAGCGCTCGAAGCTAATAAATAAATATATTGTTCGCATACAAATTGAAGATTATTTACCAATACAAAAACGCCCGAAAATAGCGTTTAAAATATCATCTGGTGTGGTAATTCCTAGTAAATCACCCAATAGATCAGCGGTTTGTCGTAAATCTTCTGCCAATAATTCATCGCCAGGCAATTTTTGCGATAGTCGAACAATTATCGCATCGGCAGCTTGCAATAATTGTTGTTGGCGTGGATCGGCGCCACCAATTGTTGATAAAGTGTGTGCGACAAAGTCGTGCAATTTATCCATGCCAGCACCCGTTGTTGCGCTCACCTGGACGGTGGCCCGTGGATCGCATGCGCCAAGATCAGATTTTGTTGCAATGACCACGGTATGAGCTGGCAAATGATCAATGGATGCTAAGCGTGCATCAGGTGCAGAACACGCTAACACCAGTGATGCAGCAGACACCGTTTGTTGTCCAGCTGCAACGCCAGCGGCGTCTAATCCATTGGCATTTGTTAACCAGCCAGCCGTATCAATGACGCGTACCGTGCGATCACCAATGCGCCACGTACCATCAAGCCAATCG
>JAHEDF010000404.1 GCA_024641365.1 Planctomycetota bacterium
GCTGTAAGATATTTCTCAACAATATTGTCAAAGGACTCCATTATGCGTTCATTCGTTTTCTACTTCCTGGCTGCTTGTTCAATGACGCTTTTCTCAGGGTCTGTAACTCAGGTGACGGCTGCTGACTCTTCAGCAAAAAAACCAAATGTTATTATTATTTTTATTGATGACATGGGTTACGGAGACATTGGTCCATTTGGAGCAACCAAACAAAAAACACCACATTTAGATCGCATGGCTGCTGAAGGCATGAAAATGACAAGCTTTTATGCTGCGCCCGTGTGTTCAGTTTCGCGTGCACAATTATTAACGGGCTGTTATGGTCCTCGTATATCTGTTACTGGTGTTTATTTTCCAGCAAGTGCTGCGGGATTAAATCCTGAAGAAATCACCATAGCTGAACGCATGAAAGAAGTTGGCTATGCGACGATGTGTATTGGTAAATGGCATGTCGGTGATCAACCAGAGTTTTTACCAACCAATCAAGGCTTTGATCACTATTTAGGTTTTCCCTATTCTAACGATATGCAACGCGCTGCTGAAGGCACCACAACTGCTGTCATGCCCTTAGTTCGTGACGATAAAGTGGAAGACTTAGTAACCAATGAACAACAAAGTTTAATTACCGGACGCTATACGGAAGAAGCCGTTAAATTTATAACTGATAATAAGGATAAACCTTTTTTTCTCTATTTTCCACACACAGCCGTCCATACGCCGATCTATCCAGGGCCAGATTTTCAGGGAAAATCAGACAATGGCCGCTATGGGGATTGGGTTGAAGAAATAGATGCCAGTACCGGAACAGTTCTTGATACGTTAAAAAAATTAAAGATTGCAGACAATACATTAGTTATTTTTACCAGTGATAATGGACCATGGCTCATTAAAGGAAAAGATGGCGGTAGTTCTGGGCCATTACGTGGTGGCAAAGGAAGCACGTGGGAAGGTGGCGTGCGCGAACCAACCATCGCCTGGTGGCCAGGTCACGTGCCAGCTGGAAAATCCTGTGACGCTGTTGCTGGGACTATTGATTTATTACCAACCTGCATGGCTTTAACTGGCAGAACCGCGCCAGATACGCCAGTAATTGATGGTAAAGATATTTCATCGTTATTACTTGGCACCTCTAATGAATCACCACGTGAAGCGCATTATTACTTCCAAGGTACTTCCCTTGATGCAGTACGCCAAGGACCGTGGAAATTGGCACTCAAAGAACAAAAAGAAACTATGGGGAAAGGTGTTAGCGACGATGTCAAAGGCACTAAATTACGTCTCTATAATTTAAACGCTGACATTGGTGAAAAAAATAATGTTGCTGAACAAAACCCTGAAGTCGTTGCAAGACTCCAAGCGTTGGCTGACAAAATGGAAGCTGAACTCAGCGGTAAAGATGCAACTGGTCGTCGCCCAGCAGGCAAGGCCAGTTCACCAAAAACTTTATACCCTACTGCTGGAAAAGGTAAGAAGAAATAAAATAGAAATTACTTCATGATAGAATAAGTTGGCAGATTCATCGCTATTCGGCTAAGAACCTCGTTTAAATCGGCATTTACTGAGAAATTGAAATTTCACCAAAAGGCAATTAACCGCAGAGGGCGCAGAGCGCGCAGAGATGATTTTTTAAAAATCTACAATAAAAATTACCGGTTATTGGCATTTAGAGGTAATGGAATGAGCTACGATTTTTTTATCAATTCCCTCTGTGCGCTCTGCGTCCTCAGCGGTTAATCTGTCTTCGATTAAATGTATTTTTTAGGGGAAAACGCGATTATTAGCCGAATCGCCTTGTGGCAGACTCGTAATGTAAGGCACCACATTAACTCGTTCAATTGAGTTGGTGGTGCCGGTGCATGTTTTTTAAAAATTGTTATTGTTTTGATGTTTGTAATACCTGTGGCGTGGCCGTAGTTTCTGTCATGTCATATGGTAAACACCAAATGTGATCACCTAATTTATTGGTAAAATAAAGCTTCGACTCTGAAATTTTATCTGTATTACCGTCAGCCCAAAATCCATAAAAATCAGGATGCGCATTGACGGGTCTTCGTACATAGCCCTGATTATTGATGCTTCCTGTTGTGATTTGATTTTCTTTCTGCCAATTTTTTCCCGCATCTTTACTAATCCATACAGCGATTTCACCACCCGATCCATGTTGCTGAGGCCCTGGTTCGGTCGGTCCAATTACGCGCCAGGTTCCATCGTTTTCGATATACAATGATCCCATGTCGTAATTATGCGTCGAATTGGTAATTTCTCTAAAATTCCATTTTTCTCCAGACCAATGCGCAATGGTCCATGTTCGTGGAGAGCCTTTGGGACCTGGTTGATGGTAACTGCTGGTAATATAAAGAATGACCGGATTTCCATTAGCATCGAATCCAATATCTTTCATATAAACAAGTCGATTTTCGGAACGATAATCATGAACTAGCGCTGCACAATTTGGATCGGTTAAAGGTGTTATTATTTTTTCACCGCCTGCAGTCGTCCATGTCTGTCCTTTATCTTTGGTTTGCACAAAATAGAGATTGGTTCGCTTATCAACATCGCCACCGGGGTGCATGTTAAATGCGGATATAATATGTCCGTTATTTTGATTGCTGACCTGATAGTGTCCGCCCATGCCGGCTAGTTTATTGTCTGCATTCCATTTCTCTCCTTTAGCATCGCTATCGCTCCAATAAATTTCGCGTCCTTTGGTGTATTTTGTAAAAAGAAAAAGAAACCCTTGCCCTTCAATCCACCATGGCTGTGGATAGGTGAATTCTCGTTGTGAGACGCGCTGTAACGATTCTATGTCATAAGGTTTTTGTGAACGATAAATAAAACCTGGGCGCTTTTTCCCTCGCCCACTCACATAGACCCACACGTGACCATGTTCATCAATTTGCATACTTGGATTATCATGCGGGTCATCGACACCATCTTTGTCGTGAACGACAACTGGTTTCGGCACCGTTTTGGTTTTATGATCAAAGTAAGAAATCATGGCGAGCAAATGACGCTCGTTCTTATCGGTCGTGCCACCATAGACAAAAAATGTTTTATCGACAGCTGGCGCGTAAACAGCAAGCGGTCGGTGTTTCGCTGGATAAGTGCCTAAACCACCAGAATATTTTGATCCAAACTCTGATTTCTGTCCCAGATCAAACCAGATTCCCTTATAGCCATCAATTCGACGAATTTCTGAGGAGGTGTTTTTACCTTCCACTGCACACATCACCGTCGGTGTTGTAAATGCAAATACGAGTGCAATGAGTGTCAGTATCAAATATCGTTTACCCATAATATACTCATTCATATTTATCAGACGATATTACTGAATGCAGCCATATCGTCTGATAAACTTTAGTTACTAAGCTAAACTATCCGCCCACCCTAATGGTTTCAATAATCTGAACTGTTTCGCTCATGTTTTTATCGCAAACGCCAAATCGAAGACAGAAATCTTGCTATTAATCTTACCGACTACGACCTGCTGCTGCGATTGCGTCAAATTTTTCTTTTAATTCTTTTAATTTTTCTGGGTGTTTATCAGCAACATTGGTCTTTTCACCGACATCAGTGGTGAGATCATATAAAATACCATCATCACTAGTTCCTAATTCTATATTGGTTTTATCATTCTTCTTTGCACCTTTTGCTGCTGGCATGTATTTCCAATTACCCATGCGTAAGGCGAGTGGTCCGCCTTGTTCAATAAAATGATCGCGAGCCGTTGTACTAGTACCTAATAATGCCGGTAATACATCAATGCTGTCTGGAGCCGCTTCTTGTGGTAAGGTAGCTCCAACCAACGTTGCTAAACTCGCGTATAAATCAATTTGGCTGACCAATGCATCCGATTCACCAGGTTGAATGCGTCCTGGCCAACTCGTGATAAATGGCACCCGTGTGCCACCTTCAAAACGGCTATATTTTCCGCCACGTAAATCACCCGCTGATTTATGGTCGCCGTTTAATTCACGTGCTTGATCTTTATAACCATCATCCAAAACGGGTCCGTTATCACTAGAAATAATGACCAGCGTATTATTGGTAAGATTTAAACGTGCGAGAGTTTCAATAATTTGTCCAACGCACCAATCGGCTTGTACAATGGCATCGCCTCGTGGTCCTAATTTTGATTTACCAACAAAACGTGGGTGCGGCACACGTGGCACATGCGGATCATGTAAGGCGAAAAATAAAAAGAATGGTTTATCTTTGGCTTCTTCAATAAAT
>JAHEDF010000405.1 GCA_024641365.1 Planctomycetota bacterium
AAGCTTTTGATGCGCTTAAGAAACCGGTATTTATTCTAACAGCTGATTTACATAATAGCTTTGCCATCAAAATAACCGATTTAATTTGGGAGTTTGCCTCGGGGCCAATCAATTCTGTTAATCATGTCCCTGAAAATGATGAAGGGAAACGCCCGGCTACAGGTATTTACCAATCACGTAATCGTTCCTGCGATATTCGTTGGTCGAGTTATATTTTACCAGATATAGAACGACCGCAACGTATGTACCCCTATTATTGTGTCGTTCAGGTAAACAATGTTTACAATATGCCCCAAAATTTAGGCGATACGCGATGGGTGGCCTATCCACATCCACAAGTTATATTTCAATATTTCGAAGGGCGTACTGGTGAGTTTGTTTACTCCGAATCGATAACTATTCCGCGAAAATAATGAGGTCGGCGCTCATTACTATAATAAGGCACGTAGATTTTCGGGAAGCTGCGGAGTGGCTCCGTGTTGTGAACACACGTAAGCCGCAACGTGGCTAGCGGCATCCTGAATGCGATTTAATGGTACATTACGTAATAACCCGGTGATCATGGTTGCGGTAAAAGAATCGCCAGCACCTATGGTGTCGGCGACGGTGGCTTGAATGCCGTGATTTGTTAAAACGTCGTCGTTGGAAATAAGAACGCTGCCTGCTCCGCCCCGTGTTAATGCAACTAATTGTAAATTATAATCACTTTGTAAGGCAGTCGCCCCAGCGACAGGATCTACTGGTAAATTTAGTAATAAAGCCACCGCTGGCCATTCATCATCGCTTACCTTAACTATTTTACTCTTTGCAATCGTCGATAGTAGGCTTTCTTTGTCATAATAATTTTGCCGTAAGTTTATATCGAATACCACTAGGCAATTTGGTTTTGCAGCAGAAAGAAATGCATGAATTGCAGTACGGGAAACAGGGGCACGTTGTGCTAAAGTACCTACGACTACGGCATCAGCAGTTTGCGCGAGTAGGCTACTGGTCGGTGACATGTGCAAATAATCCCACGCTACATTTTCAGTAATCGTAAAATTAGATTTCCCGGCATTATCTAATTGGACACCGGCGGTTCCAGTTGGATGCGTTTTGTCTATTTGTACACTATCCACCTGTAGTTCGCGTTGCTGTAATTGTGATAATGCCTCTTTTCCGAGTTCGTCATCTCCAACTGCGCTAAACATGGCGCAGCGCAATCCAAATTGACGGCCATGACAAACAACATTCGCAGGTGCACCACCTAATTTACGACCATTCGGCAACAAATCCCATAATATTTCGCCAACGCCGACAAGTAGGGGGCGATCAGAGGATGTTGTGTTTATTTCCATAGATACCTCACTGAGTGACGCTGCCATATACTGGTAGTCCGCTACCTGATGAGGTCAACTTTGTATATATGTGTAATTTTATTTCTTTTTACGCAATTGACGGAGCGCTTCATGTAAGCCCTCATCGGTTTCAAGCGTTGTTGGTGCGTCAATATTTTGGGGTGCTTCTGAAACCGTTTGCGCTACTGGAGCTGTTGTGACTGGAGTTGCTTTTTTAAGATTTGGTTTACTGCCTTGACGTTGTTTCCATCCTAATTGTAAGCGTCGCACTAGAATTTCTAAAATTAAAATAATAATGACTAACACTAATAAAAAGCTAGAGACATCGACTAACTGTCCAGGACTAGCGGGATTATCAAATACATCGACTAAATCACTGCGCACGATGCCATTACCTGCACGAGCAATATCAGCCAAAATATCATGACCAGCTTGTTTACCAAATCGTGGCTCAACTTCTGGGTGGTATGGTAAACATAACGCTGGGCCGAGCACGGCTTCATCGTCAATCGTAATGGCGGGTACGACCGTTCGTTCATCGGCAAGTGTGAATTGAGCCTCATAACGACCATCATCAATTGCAGCCATGTTAATAGTCTGAACCTCGCCGACTTCTTTTTCGCGCGCAAGAATAACCGTAGGGGGAATGACTGGCCATTTTTCTCTATTTGCTGGATCTAATTCAAGTTGTACAGAAATTTGTCGACCATGCCTTTCGGCAGTTAATAATCCTGGTCCGACTTCGCCACCACTACACCAACGTACGATGCTAGTAATCAGTGGCGCATAGCCTTGCCATTGCATTAATTCAGGGGAATTCGGATCATCAATTTGAATGCCAACTGCAACTGCACGACCACTACCGATTTGCCACGAGGCAATTGCAGGAGCAGATGGATCTCCTGGTGCCGTGACCCACGTTTGAGCCCGATCGCGAATATAGGATAAATTATAGCCTGCAACCGTAGGCCACGATTTTGAAAAAGCCTCATCACTTCCTAAATCAATAGCGAGCCGCGCATTTACTTTTAATTTGGTCGGTTCACCAATCCATGAACTACGAGCCACTAACATAGTTTCTTGTGCAAATAACCGAGGGATATCTTCAGGAGCCTCAGCAAATGCAATGCGACCATTTCCCCGGCGTGCCACATCTTCTAAAAATTCCGCATCAGAATCATTTGCTGATCCCATCGCAACAACTGACACGGTGATGCCGGCAGAAACATAATCAGCCAATAATTTTTTATACTCTCCAGGTTCTTCGGCGTCAGCGGCATCAGCGAAAAGTACTAAATGACGAGTTCCAGTTTTTGCATCTAATAATTCATTACCAGCTGCTAAGAGCGCTTGATAAACAAAAATGCCACCACCTTCTGAACGAATACCCAATACTTTACTTACTAAATCGCCGGGATTAACCACAGGCGTTAAAGGTAAAACAACATGTGCTCCTGAGTCGACGGCATGGACGGCAACATAATCGCGCGCTCCTAATAATTCGATTACAGATGCGGCGCCTTCATTTGCTAAATCCATTTTTGTACGACCATCAGCAACGGGAGCCATCATAGACCCAGAACGGTCCAAAGTAATTGCCATGGCGACGGCTAATTTGCGGTGTTCGTCACGTAATTCCATGGTGACGGGTAAGACGCGTTCAATAGGACTTTTGTGATAACCGCCTGCACCAAATGAACGGCGTCCACCCGTTAACACGAGCCCACCACCAAGGTGCTCAACCCAGCGAGCAACAGCTTCCATTCCCGGTAGTGTTAAAGCGCTTGCCGGTACTTGGTCTAAAACCAAGACACGACTGGCTAATAAATCATCTAGGGTAATTGCTCCTTCGGCTCGTTGTTCAACGGTCATGCCAGCTGAACGAAGCGCACGAGTAATATTTCCATCACTACCGTCACCGCTCATTACTAAAACACGCTCACCGCCATCAACACGCAACACCGCTTTTGCGGTGTTATTACCTGGTTGCCTATCGCGGTCAGAAACGGGTTCATCAAGCGTGCTACGAATTAATTTCATACCGTATTCGGCAAGCGTCTGTCCCATTTCCGATTTCATTTTTTGTTCTACGAGTTTTAAAGCCGCTTCACGTAGAGGCCCAGGGACAGCTAATTGCTCAAGTGCTTGGCGTCCTTCAGGTGACTTAGTAAATTTTTCAAAATCAGCGATGAATTTTTCTGCTTCTGGTCCAGGCGGCATTAATTTAAGGGCCATTTTTCCCAGATTAGCAAAGCGGGCCGCAATTGCGCCAACGACATCTGTTTCAATTTCTACGCGATAATGCACAACGCCTGCGTGTGCTGGACGATCTGCAAAGGTAATGGTAACTGGTTTATAGGGGGCTAGATCCACGACACCATTTGAAATAATTTTGTCTCCGCGATAGACCTTGTATTTCCGTTGTTCATTAGCATCGCTGATAATGCGGGCCGCAGCTATAAAACTTTCACCAAGTCGTAAATTATTTGGCAATGCTATGTCGATGATAGCCGCATCGGGCGCTTCGCGACGTACATGCGGTAGTACATCAACGGTAACTTTCTGTAATGCTAAAAATGTGGTGGCGGCGCGCGGATCGGGGCCAGTCATTTCACCATCACTGTGAATTATGACACGGCCGGTTCGCCCTGGAGTAATTAATGTGGCAGCCTGTTCAATGGCAGCTGTCAAATCACTGGCCGTATCAGCAACGCTGTGTTCTTTTAAATTGGGGATACCGGTTTTTTGTGGCCCTTGTGCTAAATGTGCACCGTCACCACTTAATACCACTGCCAAACGATCCCCAGTACGTCTTTGATCTCCGACTAACCGTACCATTTCATCGTGCGCTTGTCGTGCTTCCTC
>JAHEDF010000406.1 GCA_024641365.1 Planctomycetota bacterium
CTCCATACTCGCTGAGCGATCGAGAATGAGTACGACATCACTACCACCACGTTCCCATGCTAATTCCGGGCGTGTTGCCGCGAGTACTAATAAGCATAATAATGCAAATCGCCACCAACGCCCGTATCCATGACGAGCCCAATACCACCATGCAATAAGAGCAGGTAATCCTAATGCACAGGCGTATGGTTCTAAAAATTGAATTTCCGGCATCATGGTGCACGACCTTCTTCGCGTTGGAAAGCAATCCAACCGAGACCAGCGCACAAGGCCACTAATATTATTGGTAATATATGTTCTAACATGGATCGTGCACGTTCAACGTCACTACGATTTTTAGTAGACGTATTAGTTATTTTTTGAGTCGCATTTCGTAAATCAGCCATGCGTGCGTCGCATGGTAACACCTGCATCGTCAACCAGGGCTGTTTTTCCCCTGCTAAAGTAACATCAATTGGACCAATGCTATCACTTGGTGGAATAATCACGACGCCGTCTGTATCGGCTTGTAACGTCGTTAATTCTTTGGATGGGCGTGTGAGGGTAACGGAATTTATTTTTGGAGGAAGAATGATGCGTCCAGTTTGTGAACTAAGTAATGTCGTTTGCGCGCAGCCTGGCAAAGCAGCGCGACGCATAGAAATTATATTATCCAATAATGCTGGCCAAGACGGATGATTTGTTAAACTGGATTTCGCTATATCAATATACGCGCGAAATTCATAGTCACGTCCTGTGCGAATTTGACTGACTAATATTGCCGGACCAGCCATGAGGAGCGGTGATTCCAGAAAATGGTCTTTACTGGTGTTAAATGTTTCAATTGGCAACGCGCCACTCCAAAGAACACCAGTATAATCGAGTCCGCGTAATAAGGGGTGACCACGGTGTTGCAAAAAAGGACCTAACACGGATTTGGCTTCGCTGGTATCAAATCGTAAGATCCATGTGTCGGTGGATTCTAGAACAGGCTTATCAGTAATTACTAGATGAGCGTTGGTGGTTTCATCTGATAATAGTGTGACTCCAGAAATAACGGATAGACCACGCGTAAGTGGTGTCGCTAATTTCCCATCTACTTTCAGGCGAACAAGAATGCCGTGTTGAGGGGGTTTATTAACTGAAACGACATCATCCTGTGGCAGGGGATCTTTACCGAGCAATGACACGGATACCGTCTGCAATATTTTATCTGCTATAGGAAAGACAACCGCAATTGGCTGGTCGTTTGGTAAGACGACACTCTTTTTTGCAAGCATTTGTGAGCCGTTCATAATGGCGATATCGCGTTCTACTTTGCCACCAAACGCTACGACACGCGCAACTATACGTGATCCTTTTTCGTCATTCCACCAGCGCACATCAGCAATGCCACTGGTTAATAATGGCTGTCCTAAAGCAATGTATTCACAATTAGGCTCCGGTTTTTCTGGTTTGTGGTCGCTAAAAATAATAACATTTGCTTCATCTTCTGCTAAAGAATGTGCCAAAGTGACGGCGGCTGCTAGGTCATGCCATGGGCGTTCTGGTTTCCACGTTGCCAAAGCACGTAGAGCAACATCAGGTCGTGCAGCTGGTCCACATAACAATGACGGTGTCGCGCCACTAGTAATAATGGTCACGCGATCCGATGACGACAACGCAGCAATGCGATTGGCAAGCACAGTACGAACTTGTTCGTCAACGCTCCCCGCCGGTCCTTCTGCGGCCATACGCCAACGACTGTCGAGCACCACAATATCATGGTGGGCAAACATGCGATTCGAAAAATGAGGATCGATCAGATACCATGCGAGTGCCAAAGCCGCTAATATTTCTGCCAATAAACTCGCGTGCCATAATATTCGCTGGGGCGTGCGACCAGCTGCAACCGTTTTTACTCCCGGCCCATATAAAAATAATCCCGTTACTGGGCGCGGGCGAAAGCGCCGACGGAAAAGATGAATGGCTATGATAGCTGGCAAAGCGAGGAGCGCGAACAATCCGATGACATTCAGGATTACCATGGTTCTGCAGCGTGCACAAACCAGACATAACGTAAAGCCTTATTGGTGGGCGAGGCATCATGTTCATGTTTGGTGTAATAGTATTCGTTGGTGTACGTCATAACGGATTGGTCATCCAAAAGCTTGCCATGGCATATCAATTTTGCCCTGAACTGATACATGAAGACCTATGTTGCGAATTCGTCCCTACAGTATTGACGATTATGATGCATTAGTACGCATACAATGCGCGTGTTTTCCGCCCCCATTCCCTGCCGAATTATGGTGGAAACGTGAACAAATAAAAACACATGGAGAAATTTTTCCACAGGGAGCGCTGTGTGCTGAATTAGATGGGAAACTAGTTGGTTCTGCCACGGCGCACATTTTACAATGGGAGCCGGATGAACCAGTGCACACCTGGAGTGAAGCGAGCGATGATGGTTATTTGCGGAACCATAATCCGCATGGCAACACACTCTATGGAGTCGATATTGCTGTATTGCCAAATTGCCGGGGTCAGGGGATTGCCAGGGCCATGTACCAAGCTCGTTATCAATTAGTGAGAGATTTAGGATTAAAGCGGTTTTTAGCTGGGAGTCGTTTAGCTGGTTATAAATTACATCACAAAACCATGACACCAGAAGTCTATGCCTATGCTGTTTGTCGCGGAGCATTAATTGATCCAGTTATAACCCCACAATTACGCGCCGGATTAAAACCCCTTAGCGTGGTGCATGATTATTTGCCAGATGATGAATCGCTTAATAATGCGTTATTGATGGCGTGGGAACCAAACTGATATTTAAATAAAACATTTAAATAAAAAATGAGAAAAAACCTGCGCGAAAAATTAAATTTCGCGCAGGGATAGCAGCTTATTTCTTAGTGATTACAATATCACCATGTGAATCCGTTGGCCCATCAGGTTTAATATCAGCACGCAATGCGTAAGCAGCAGCAGGGTCAAAATCATTCAATTTTAAACGATAGATGTTTTTGCTGTTGCTGTTGCCGGAAAAACCGGCGTGGTCATCATTGGCCACCACGTCGTTGTTTTTTAGCAAGGCAACATTTTTAAAATCCAATCGACTACTTCCATGGGTATATTGAAACTCTACCGCATAGAGCCCTGCACCTAAAATGCTTTGAGGAACACTCCATGTTTTTGTCGTCCAATCAGCACCCAAATCTTTTGGTGACCATTGGGCAATGGGTTTTGATGGTTCAGGCAATACCACCGCTGCCGTTTTTTCAGCAACAGCAAGCGGGGACATTTCTTTCCACAAACCACGTGTAAAATCTGGTACATCTATTGGCATACTGCCATTGGTAACTGACCAGGAGCTTAATTCGATGATACTACTCCAAGCAGCGGCATCATAAACGACGCTATCTGGGGTGATGCCCTGACGAATACAATCAAGATGACGCCAATTCATGACGAAATCCATACCACCGTGGCCGCTCCCTTTGGCGCGTTCAGCTAATTTGCTCCACAAAGGATGGGTATAAATTTTACGCATTTTTTCCATGTCTGCGTCATTTAGCCAACCATGAGATCCTTTTGCATCTAATTGATATTTCTTGGGAGAATTAATTGCGAGTCGCGCCGGATAATCGAAGAAGGTGGCTTCAGTTCCTGATAAGGCATTAATACGACTATATGGACGCGGGCTAATGACATCATGTTGAATCATGATGGAACGACCTAATTGCGTCTTAATAATTGAAGTATTCATATCGCCACAGACATATTTTTCATCCGCGTGTTTGCCGCCATTGGGTTTTCGTTCGTTGCGAAACTTAGTTAATCCTAATTCTGGCGAACTCATAGAAACTAAGTATTTAAATTGATCGCCTCGACCGACGCCCATGTATTGTGCAACAGGACCGAGACCGTGCGTTGGATATAAATTTCCATCGTATTGCCAATGGTAATCACGTCGCCAGTCGCCTTCTGTTCCAAGTGCGAAAAGCATGCCGCGTAAGTCATGAATATACGCACATTCAGCATGGGTTAATTCACCAAATACACCTTCGCGTGCCATATTAAGCACAAATAATTCACTTTCTCCATAGCAGCAATTTTCGAGCATGACACAATGTAATTGTGTGCGTTCGCTGGTATCGACTAATTTCCAGCATTCATCAACGGTTACGGCGGCAGCGACTTCGATAAATGCATGTTTACCACGTTCCATAGTGCGCAGC
>JAHEDF010000407.1 GCA_024641365.1 Planctomycetota bacterium
ATATTTCTTGTCGCCTGACTGGCGGCGAAACCGCTGACGTCGGCGATTTAGTACGAACCATCATTGTCGATAGTACCGTTATGGCGCGCATGCGACGTGATCGTGTTATTGATGCTGGTCGCATGGCTCCTGGTGATGTCATCGTAGGGTTTAGCTCGACTGGCCAAGCCGTGTGGGAAACGCATCCGAATTCCGGCATAGGCTCAAATGGATTAACCAGCGCACGTCATGATTTACTCGGCAGTGATTACCGCATTCGTTATCCAGAAACCTACGCACCTGAAGTAAAAGGTGAATTAGTCTATTGCGGACCGTATGCATTAACCGATCAATTGCCTGGTGATACCATGACTGTTGGACAGGCATTATTGTCGCCAACGCGCACGTACCTGCCCGTTATTAAACGTTTATTGGAAGTTGTGCCAGTGAACGATTTACACGGATTAATTCACTGTTCTGGTGGTGGACAAAGTAAAATTGTTAAATTCGGTGGCTTGGGTCGCAAACATGGCAATCGCTACGTCAAAGATAATTGTTTTCCGGTTCCACCTTTGTTTGCTGCCATTCAAAAAGCGACCAAACTCAGTTGGGCAGAAATGTATTCTGTCTACAATATGGGTCATCGTTTAGAGGCTATCGTGCCAGCACACGCCGTCGATGCTTGCTTATCGACAGCACGAGAATTCCGCATTGATGCCCAGGTTGTCGGACGCGTAGAAAGTCGTGATCAACCTGGTAATGAAGTGGTGGTTAAATCACCACATGGCACATTTTATTATCATTAATTTTTCATCTATTAATAACTATAACAGCGCAGGCCCTCGTCATGAAACCATTGGTTATTATTGATTGCGTCGGATTAACTCCTGCTCATTTAGGCGCTGATACGCCACATTTATCGCGCTTAGCCAGTGAAGGCTTTGCCACCGGTATGTCAGGCGTTATTCCTGGTGTCACCACGACCGCACAAACATCCATCATAACTGGGAAATTGCCGCAGGAACATGGCATCGTCGCTAATGGTTGGTATTTTCGTGAACTCGGCGAAGTTTGGTTGTGGCGGCAAAGCCAAAAATTAGTGCAGGCTCCGAGCATGTGGGAATTAGCGCGCCGCACCAAACCAGATTTAAAAGTTTTAAAACATTTCTGGTGGTACGCGATGAATACCGATGTGACCGCCACCGTCACACCGCGTCCAGTTTATCATGCTGATGGAGCTAAAAGCCCTGATTTTTATGCCTGTCCTGCTGAAATTAAACAAGCCATCATTCAACGACATGGCGAATTTCCTTTATTTCAATTTTGGGGACCAACTGCAGCCATTGAATCAACGCGGTGGATCGCAGAAAGTTTTGGCACCGCACTGAATCACGTACAGCCAGATTTAGCGCTGTGTTATCTGCCACATTTAGATTACGATTTACAACGTTATGGACCAACCGGTCCTCATCTTGCAGAAAATTTACGCGCACTTGATACCGAAGCTGGAAAAGTCATCGCGGCTGCAAAAGCGCGTGGCGCTACAGTTTTAGTGGTCAGTGAATATGGCATCGAACATACCACTAAAGCCGTTCATATAAATCGTGCTTTACGCGCAGCTGGACTCTTAGCCGTCACAACTAACGCGACTGGTGAATTATTAGATCCAGGAGCGAGCCGTGCCTTTGCGGTGTGCGATCATCAAATCGCACACATTTATTGCCGTGATGAAGCAAGCGCTGGCGAAGCAGCAACTATTGTCGCTGGATTAGAAGGCGTCGAACGCACCTACAGCGGTAAAGAACGTGAATTATTAGGATTAGACCACGCGCGTTCTGGTGAAGTCATTGCCATGTGTGCAAGCGGCGCGTGGTTTGTTTATGATTACTGGCTAGATGATGCATTAAAACCTGACTTTGCACAAAGCGTCGAAATACATAAAAAACCTGGCTACGATCCGCGTGAATTATTTTTTGATCCCAATGGTGGAAAAATGCGCGCCGGATTAGCATTGCTGAAAAAGAAATTAGGTTTCCGCTATGTAATGAATCCAGTGCCGCTTGATGCCAGTTTAGTACGCGGCAGCCACGGACGACCAGCGGCGCGTCCTGAAGATGGCCCCATATTAATCTGCTCTGATCCGACGTGGGCTAAGGAAAACTGGTCGATGCTTGATATTTGCCCAGCTGTAGTTCGACACCTGACCTCATAATAAAAAATATGAGGAAACTGCGCGATTGCCGTTTATGGTATTTGCCACCATTTTTTTAAATTCGTTGTGATATCGTTTTGCTCCATCTCGCTACTACCTACGGGCATGATGATAATTTCCCCCATGACTCCATTAATATAGTCAACGATATCATTATTCCAATAGGTCGCACCAACTACTGTTGGCCCTACAGGAGTCACAACTGGTCCTTCTGCCTGCTTCTGTCCCATTATTTTACCGTTAATTCGTAGTGTCAGTAATGGCTGCGGATTCCCATCCGTAGAACCATGATAGACAAATAAATTATTATATTTTATCGGCGTATTTACCATACAAGACCTGCCTTTTAATCCCATAAACCATTCAGCAATTCCTGTACCAGACCGATCTACCATGGGGTAATACGAGTCGTATGGCCCCGCCTTTGATGATAATGATCCCATGATTACTTGGGTGGTATTATTCATTTTCTCTATCGCAAGGACGGCATAAACTGAACCTATGCTAATCGCCGCAGGGTTTGTAAAATAATTCATTTGATCGTGGTTATATAAAATTCCTGGCCGAGTATTTTCTACTACTAGTGTCCCATTTTTTATAATATGCGGCTGTTTTTGTGTATCAGCCTGCTTCATATCGTAATGATTATTAGATTGATCATACCAGCAACTTACTAAAGCATCGGCACTTCCTGCAAACTCTTTTAAAGTATATGTATCAAGTAAACCACTACTCGTCGCCATAATATCAATTTCCTTATTATCATTACTACGTCGAACTCGTAACAGCGGTCCACTGTATCCCTTAATTACTTGTCGCGTACTCCAAGCCGCAACTGGCCCTATAGCTAAGCCGTGTGTAATTGTTTTATCATCAATTTTAGTTGGATTCGGCTGCTCGCTTGGCGGCACTTGCTCGTCTTTAGTTGGTGGTGGATCTATTTTAGCGTTTATAGGCAATTGATCGGTCGGCGAAGTTTTTGGCGGCTGAACAATTTGTTGACTAGGTGCATCAATAGTACTTGGTGATTTTCCTGGTAAATAATAGCGTAAAATAAGTGCTAAAATACCACTCATGACAAATACTATACTAACTATCGTAATTACCGAACTAGAACGAGAGGACCGAGTAGAATAATCCTCTAGTGCAGCATCATATCCATTATCCGTTTTTCGCGGCGCTGATTTACGACGACTATTTTTGGTGTTTTGTAGGTTTTTTGTTGCTGATAATTGATTCGATGTCGTACGGTGCGGTTGTGCGAGTGACCGAGTTGACGATCGCGCTGCCGATACATTTTTTGTCTCAGCAAGTGGCGCAGAAATATGTACTGTTACTGCTGGTGCGTAACAAGCTGATGCAATTACGTGTAAGCGTACCGCACGAACAGTGCGTAAAGCAAAACCATAATCATCAAGAATTCGCTTTTTAAAATCATCGTGTAAATCATAATTTTCATTTTCACTACTATTAAATTGATCAATAATGTGGTAGTCGGTTGGGTCTAATGGCGCACCGCTCGCATCACCTGTCCAATCCAACTGCAAACATGCCGTTTGTAGCGCCATTAAAACATCTTCTTCTGACATCATGCGCTGCGTTGCTATTTGTACAAAAGGCAGTCTTTGACTAAAACGCAGCGCAAGTAAATCGGTAGCTCCTTTTGCTATAAAAGTTATGCGTTGATTAATGGCTGAAACCGGATCTACATCTATTGGAACTGTTTGTATTCGCTCTTGACCTGATGATAATAAAAGGCGCAAAAGCGGATTATTAGCATAATGAGGTTGCTGATTAATCTCCTCAAGTCGTTGAATAATTAATCGTCGTAATTGTCCACGAATCCATGACAACGTGTCATCATGTGGCACGGCTGATAATTGTTGACCTACTACATTATTTAGTCGCTGAACGACCGTATCCACCTCTCGTAGAGACGGCATGAATAAGGCAGCAGTCAATCGCATTAACGGTTGCAGCGGTTGAAGGGCTT
>JAHEDF010000408.1:0-3781 GCA_024641365.1 Planctomycetota bacterium
CGGACAATAATAAACCGCATCTAATCATAATCACCATAGAGGGCTTACGTGCAGATGTTCTACACTGTATGGGGCATCCGCTAGTACGCACACCACACATCGACCAATTAGCGAAAGATGGTGTATTATTTGAAAATGCCTATCTGACATCCAGTGATTCAAATTTCAATCAGTCTACGCTTTGGTGTGGTTCTGCTCCACATCCAGCATCACTCTCTGCCGCACAGGCATTACAACTGAACGGTTACGACACTAATTACATTGGGCTATTTTCTTCCTTACAAAGTGCACTTCAGCCTTCATTTCTAAAGGCTTTTTCTACGCGTATTGTTGGGGAAAACACTGAGCATTTTTTACAACGCCTGTCGTCACAACAACACAATGGGTCTGAACGACACGATGCTATAAAATTATTACAAGACAGTATCGAGCATGGTTTTTCATCGATAACTAAACCACAATTATTGGCGCTATCACTACCATTGTCATTGTTCAACCCGTCAGCCACAGATCAGGACGTTCGGTATCGCGAGCACGTTGGTAATTTACCAATACCACTCTCCTTTGAATGCGAAATAACAAGCGATACGCACACAAAAATTTCTGCTGAATCAATAAAACCAACTCCAACTAGAGCAATTACACAATTGAGAAGTCGTCTTTTGCAATACTATCAATCTGTTTCGCGTTTAGATGATTATATCGGCCACATGCGACAGGTGCTTTCGGAAAAAGGATTAACTGAGAACACAGTCATCATCTTAACCGCGACCTCGGGAACCATGTTAGGAGAGCATGGACTCATTGATGTGCCAAGTGTTTTTACCCCACATATGCATGTCCCATTACTCATCTTTGATCCTCGCCAACCGCGCGATCGTCGCGGCTGGCGTGAGCAACGTTTAATAAATACTGCTGATCTAGCGACGACCTTGTTCACCCTTGCCGGCCAGCCTGAACAAGCACCTCGCGACGGTCATAATATTATGCCGCTCCTGTATGGGCAGTCTGTCGCTTGGCGTTATGTTTTGACCAGCGTTCATCAAGCTCATTCATCAACGTCAGTTCCAAATTGCGTGAGTATTCGAAATGGTGATTGGACGTATCTGTTTTTTGAAACGTCACCGCAGCAATCGTGGCCTATGACTGAGGCGTTATTTCACACCAGCATTGACCCCCATGAGCAACGCAATGTTGCGGGCAATCCAGAATTTAAACTTATTAAAGAAAACCTTAAAGCCGACATGAAATTATTACAAAGCCAGAAGGATCGCTAATTACATTAAGACGTATACTAAAAAAAATCCCTAGTGAGTGTTTATACAAATTTCGCTAGGGATTATTGAATTTAAATTGCTACTTAGGCGATGGCTGCTTCTGCGCACTGAACGGCATTCAGTGCAGCGCCTTTTAAGAGCTGGTCGCCAACTACCCAAATTTCCAAGGTGTTATCTTGCGATAAATCCTTACGTATACGTCCAACATACACGTCGTCTTTGCCTGCTACATCTGTCGGCATAGCCCAACGATTTTTTGCTCGCTCCTCAAAAACCGTTACACCAGCTGCATTGCGCAATAACTCATAGGCCTGTTCAACGCTCATAGGCTTATCGAATTCTACGTTTAATGATTCCGCATGCGTACGTAAAACTGGCACACGTACACAGGTCGCTGAAACACGCAGCGCATTATCGCCTAAAATTTTTCGACTCTCTTTGAGTAATTTTGTTTCTTCTTCACAATACCCATTATCGGCCATAGGTGAATTGTGTGGGAATAAATTAAATGCGTACGGATGTGGCAACACTTTAGGTGTAAATGGTTGATCCGCTAAAAATGCGCGCGTGCTATCTTTTAATTCTTCCATGGCCGCATGACCAGCACCCGACGCTGCTTGATAGGTCGAGGCAACCAAACGCTTAATACCGGCTGCACGATGTAATGGCGCTAACGCCATCAGTGCAATAATAGTCGAGCAATTCGGGTTTGCGATAACACCTTTGCCACCATTTTTCACCAGCGCTTTTTTTGCTTCTTCCGGATTAATTTCCGGAATGACTAATGGCACGCCGTCTTCCATGCGAAAGGCGCTGCTATTATCAACCATTAAACAACCTGCGTTGACACAAGCATCACGATATTGTTTCGAAATGCTGCCACCTGCACTAAACAAAGCGATATCACAACCAGCAAAACTATCCTGGGTTAATTCTTGAACGACAATCGATTTACCCTTGAACGTTAAAGACGTACCTGCGCTACGTTTTGAAGCGAGCAGCACCAACTCAGAGACGGGGAAATTACGGCGTTCGAGCACGTGTAAAAACTCTACGCCAACGGCGCCGGTCGCGCCAACAATGGCTACTTTGTAACCCATTTTGAAAACTCCTGCACTCAGGTTATGGCCGATACCGGCCGTGAGCGGAGGGGCCACTGTGGGAGATCGCAAAAAGACGCAAGTGCGTCCGCTCCCAGGTCACAAATTGCCGCCTAAGGCCACTAGAACTAGCACCAAACGAAGCATCAGCACTTTACTCGACAGAGCATATGAACGCTTAGTTCATAACGAAATATGGCAATCGGTTATAATACCAGTGCTGCATCGCTTCGATACGCCCAGGACAGCGCGGTTGGACGTGACCTTGTCAGAACCCGCCTGGAATACACAACCCACCTCCACAGGAGATTCCTATGCGTTTATTAACCCTGACATGTTGCTTGTTAATTGCTGTGACCGCATCAGCTGCTGACAACACCCTTACTGACCAAGAAAAGGCTGATGGCTGGAAATTGCTCTTTGATGGAACCACCACCACCGGATGGGTCAATCGCGGCAAAGGTGTCGCTGCCGATTCCTTACAAAATTGGAAAGCCGAAAATGGTGTATTTATTCGAAGTGATAAAGGTGGTGATGCCATTTATGTAGCTGAACAGTTTGAAAATTTTATTTTATCGATTGATTGGAAAATTGCCGATAAAGGAAACAGCGGTGTTTTTATTCGTTTAAGTGATATTAAAGATTGGATCAATACCGGTGCTGAAATTCAAATATTAGATATTAATGAATCAAAAGAAATGGGTAAACCAAACCACACGGCGGGTTCTTTGTATGATTTAGAAGCAGCTCCTGAAACCGATCGCATGAAACCAGGTGAGTGGAATAATTTTGTTATCACCTGCGACGGATCCAAAATTAGCACAAAGATGAATGGTGTTCAAACCTTCGCCATTGATTTAAACGATGAAAAATGGTCAAAGCCACAAGGTAAATTCAAAAAACCATATGCCACGCTCCCGCGCAAAGGATACTTGATGTTGCAAGATCACGGTGCTGTGGTCGAATTCAAAAACATTAAAATCAAACCGCTTCCCTAGCGCTTCCTGTTGCTGCTGATGCCTGCCAATGCCTGCTGACGCGAAAGCCCAGCAGGCCTTTTTTTTGGAGCACACCATGACTGATATACAACGCAAAGTACCAAAACCATTTAATGCAAAACAAAAAGAAGATCTCAGTGATGCGCGTTTAGTTTTGGATACCGCCATTCATAATTTGCGAGCGGCTGTGACAAATAGTGATCCCGTTGAAGCCGTTATCGCTTTAGAAACAGCGCTTACCATGGTGGAGCAAACGACGTCCACATTACGTCGAGTTCGCGAATCGATTCCTTAATAAACTATTTTGAAACCAATTAATTTATAAGGCTGTCTCAATGCTATTCGGCTAAGAAACACGTATAATCCAGACAATTCCATCATTTTATAAACTCCGCTCGCGGGCCTT
>JAHEDF010000408.1:3791-4178 GCA_024641365.1 Planctomycetota bacterium
CAAATTGCCTCAATGAAACGCATACGTGCATTAAAATTCTCTGAACTCTATCCAGGACATGGGCGGCGTTTCCAAGCTGATGCATCGTCCATGCGCGCACAATTAGACACTTTGATTACGCGCATGCAGCAACCAGATCCTGATGCATGGCCGTAATTCTCGCTTAGTACGCTGGTAAAGTCTCAATGCTATTCGGCTAAGAAACACGTATAATCCAGACAATTCCATCATTTTATAAACTCCGCTCGCGGGCCTTAGCGTAGACGGGATTTCTCGGAAGGCATTCAACACAGAGGACACGGAGAACACCGAGGGGAAAACATAAATATGGCGCTCACTGGTGTAAATAACCGTTTTTCACGCTAAAATATTATTCTTTTGATCGAC
>JAHEDF010000409.1 GCA_024641365.1 Planctomycetota bacterium
TTAACATATGCGCATCAAAACGTGGCAGGTGCGCATGTCGACGTGTCGCTCTAATGACAGCTGCCTGCAAAATAGCATTCTCTAATTGAGCAACCGTCCATTCTTTGGTACATAAGGCTGTCCATAAATTATCCGGAGCCGTGCCTAAAATGACGAATGGCGCAGCGAGTCGTGTCAACGATGGCACGGCTTGTTGAATAGTCGTTAATCGGTCACGTAGTTCCGACGTTGTGCAGGTGCGCCAATCATGTAACAACGCCTCGGTGGCGAATGTACAGGTCTGAATGACCGATGATAAGGCAAACAGCGCCGATAATTGCTCGGTTGAAATAACTCCCTGTTGCACGCCTTCACGCATTTTTTGCCGTGCCGCTATGGTTTGTGCGGCGCTTGATCCATCTAATGCCGTACTTAATTCAGCTAACGCATTTACTAATATATCTAATGAATCAACCTGCCAGGCAGCCGCTAATTGTCGATCATAAGCAACAAGTGCCGACTTCGCATCGTACCACGCCTGTAAATCAGACAGCACACTCACCCATGTTGGTTCAACTAAATGGGCACCAAATTTATAATGCTGATTCATGATAGCCCGCAAACGATACCAGGCCGGACGGAAGAAGCGAAAAATACTAATTTCCAATATCCGCGCCTGAGCAAGTACCGCCGCACAATCGGATTCCGGAATCGGTATTATCCAATGCACGGTCTTTTTGGCTGCGGTTTCAATTGCCTCGATTAAAATCCGTCGTTCCGCAGCGGCTTTGCGCAATTCACTATGCCCTGGGTCAGCGGGATTTAATAAATGAATTAAACGCCGTTCCGCGAGTAATACATAATTTTTTGCGTCATTGGCAATAATAGGCCAATCACCAAGCGTGAGCGTATTTAATACGGCGACTTGCTCATTGTTAATAACCGCTGCCAGTGTATCGGTGCATTTTTGTAAAGCGTTACTGAGTACTAACGCAGGGCGTTCATCTGCTAATAACTGTCGTTGTACAAAGCGGAATGGATGATGAGCAAATATGGGATCATTTTGTAATTCAATTAACCCCTCTGCTAATTCACCAATGGCATCCGCATATTTTGTCCACCCCGCGTAACCAGGTAAACTATCCAAAACGGCAATTGGTACCGTTGGCGCATCTGCCGCTAATGCAATTAACCGCCCTAATATTCCTCGCAAAGCGAGTTCATCGTCCGGATCAGCTGATAACATGGCGGCTGCATATAATTCCAATGGTTCTATCGCTGCGCGTAATCCATTAACACAGCGTTCACGTGCTGTGCGGTGTTTTTTAAGTTCTGGATCACTGCTCAGCCAGCCCTCATACTGCGCTTTTAAATTTTGGATAAATGGTTTTTTATCTTGTTGGCTGTCATGAATAATGCAGCACAACTGATCTAATCCACAGGTTGCTAAACGATGATGTACGACATCAAGCGCAGGACGTTTTGCACAGACAAATAACACGCGTTTGCCACGTGCGACTTGATCCGCAATTAAATTCGTAATGACTTGTGATTTTCCGGTACCGGGCGGGCCTTGAATAACATAACTGCTTCCTACATGAGCGCGTGCGACAGCCGTGGTTTGGGTTGGATCACTGCGCATCACCGTCCACACCGATAACGGATCACCGGTTACTGGCGTATCGACTGGACGCGCCTGCTCTGCAAAGACCGCATCGATGGTTGCACTTGGTTTATCGTGTTCTTGTAACGCGCGGTAGTCGCGCACTAAACTCATTTTGCGATAATTAAAATTACCCAACACGACGTGACAGCAATCAAATTCCCAAGCGTAGGGATTAATATCCTGCGCGGTATTTTCACCACGCAGCACATAACTATCGATTTTCTTATCACCTGATTCGGCATCTGATTCAGCGACCATGGGCATGGTGCGCACACGCATTGGTGCTCCTGCCACTAATGCCTGCGGAAATGTGGCTGGACGCAAACGAGCATTAAATAATTGTAAACCATACGGCGCATAATTATCCGGATCGTAACTATAATCTATATCCCCACGACGACGCACTGATCGCCCAGTAATACGCGCGCGACGTTGATGTTGTGCTGCACGCGCACGCGCTTTTTGTTGAATAATATCAATGCGCGGACGTTTTATATATTCAAAAGTTACACCTGGTTCACTTGCTTGAATGGCGGCTTGTAATCGCGCATGCAATTCACCCATACTGACCTTTTCCAGATCAATACTTTCAGGTAAATCTAATCCAAAGCGCAACCGTAATTGATGACGTAATACCGGATTTACTTCTGCCTCATTTCCTTCACTCGTTATGGTCCAGCTATCACGCACACCTTTTCGTTTTTCAATGCGTACGGGCAACAATAATAATGGCGAAACAATGCGTTCATTACGTTCTTGTGGCTGGGACGCCTTTAAATCATGCCACCGTAAAAATACCAACACTAAACGTAATTGACTGGCACCATAATCAATGCGATCACGACGTTCATCTAAGCGAATACGGTCTAATACAGACGGAATATACGGTGCTTCCTCTATTCTTAACCACCGACCAAGATTAACGTCGTCACCCGCTATTATATTTTCTGCAAACGTACCTTGCCAGGTACACAGATCATCAGCACGAATTTTATTAACCGATAAATTAAGCGGAACCGAGGCATGGGTTACATTCAAAAAACGCGATGACGGTTTATAATACAATAAACGATTACGTCGTGAGCAATCAAATAATCGCTCACGCAAGCGAGTAAAAATACGCTGGCGACGACTTTGCGGACGATCATCGTTGTCTAAATCAATGGGAATCGCCTGCGCTTCTTGTTCACGATGATGCGTTAATAACGCGGCAATGCCGGGTAAATCTTGTGCGCGGCGACTGCGTCGCAGCGCAGTCATGCGCACGATACAACGACCAAGCACCGGGTGCAGCGTTGGATGCACAGCAAAGGGATTGTCTTGCTCATGCACGAAGCGCTGCAAATCATCATCTTCTGATAAATCCAATCCTAATGCTAAACTCGCTAGCAATAATCCGAGACTAAATACATCCGTTAATGGATCATGATGTTCAAGTGCATGTTCCCAGGCTAAATAGCCTGGCATAAAACTCGGTACGGTAGGAGTTTCTCCTGGTGCGGTAATTATGCGGCGATTAAATTGTGGTCGTGCGCCTGTGGTATCAAATAGGCCATGATCAGTAATATCGATGCCACTACCAGTTCGGCCTTCAATACGTATTATCGCGTCGTTTTTAAAACGCGGTGCCGTTTCATTTATACCAGCAAAAAATATCGAATCGTCGCACACTTGTAATGAACGTAAGCCAATAAGCGGCGCAACCATGCCACGTTCATGACAGGCATGCACTTGCTGAATTAAAGGAACTATTGCCGCTACAACTTGTTCCGCTGGCAACGGACCCGTGACGACGCGCTCTCGCAACCACGGATGAAAATCGACCACATCATGTTTATTCATGATGCGATTCCTTATCCGTTAATACTTTTTGTTCCGCTTCAGTAATTAAACGCGGCGCATCGGCGACTAATTCTGCTACTTTTTTGGCTGGTCGTTTTAATTCGCGGGTAATTAATTCACTGAGGTAGGGTTGGCAATTCCACCGTTGGCTGATGACTAACACATGTGCTAAAGCATGCTCTGCTAAATTGTGATCAGCAGTGGCAATATCTAATAAAACAAAACAGATGTAATCACGAACAGCTGTACTGGCATGAATAATGTGTGTGCTGAGATCATCAACCTGACCACCTGGCTCAAATGCCGGAAAATATTGGCGCGCCAAATTCAGCACCGCTTCGCTACGCATCCACGCTGGATTTATGACAGCGGATAAAACCTGTGTCGTTAATTGTCCTAAGCGTTGTTGATCTAGTACATCCACTGTCAGCGGATCTAAAGGGCCACTCACTAAGCGTAATTGTTTTTCGGCTACTGCTGGATTATCTGTGTCCATCATCTGCACAGCTAAAGCACGAATAAAACATTCTGGATGGGTGGTGCCTTCGGCAATAACACCACCTGCCACCACTTCCTGCGCTTGTTTCAGGTATGATGGTACATCAACGCTTGCCGCGCCAGTTTCAATGCGGACGAGGGTACGAACAACCGCATCGCTATCACCGGTTACCAACAACGCGGCGCGG
>JAHEDF010000410.1 GCA_024641365.1 Planctomycetota bacterium
ACATACCAGTTGTGAACCATCAGTTGCTGGCATCGAAGCGGCAATTCAGCCAAATACTAAATTAATTATAACCGAAAGCCCAACCAATCCGTATTTGAATTGTATTGATTTAGCGGCGTTGGTGAAATTGGCGAAAGGCAAACGCATTAAAACCTTAATTGATGCGACTTTGGCCACCCCTTACAATTTACAGCCCTTATCTTTCGGTATCGATTTAGTCATTCACAGTGCCACAAAATACTTAGGCGGTCATAATGATTTAATGGCTGGCCTCGTCGTTGGCGCAAAACCAATTATCGAAGCAATTCGCGAACATCAGGGCATGTTTGGCGCATTAGCTGGCCCTTTTACCGCTTACATGTTAATTCGCGGATTAAAAACATTTGCCGTCCGTATGCGTCAACAAAATGAAAGCGGCCAACGCATTGCTGAATTTTTAGAAGCGCACCCAAAAGTAGAACAAGTTTGGTATCCTGGCTTGGCCAGTCACCCGGCGCATGCGATTGCTAAAGCACAAATGAAGGGCTTTGGTTCGTTAATTAGTTTTACCATTAAGGGCAGTATTACTGATGCCTCGACCGTTGTTGATGCCTGCCAAATTCCGTATTTAGCGCCCAGTTTAGGCGGGCCAGAATCGCTGATCGAACAACCCGCTTTGATGAGTTATTACGATAAAGCTCCTGAAGAACGCGCTGCACTTGGTATCAAAGAAAACCTCATTCGTATGAGCATTGGATTAGAAAGTGCAGACGACTTAATCGCTGATTTAGATCAAGCATTACATAGGATTTAGCTCCGGGCTACTTATAAGCTCGAAGCTCCTTCCCATTGTGCTTGAAAAATGGCCAAGCTGACAATCATGCAACCCGCCGAATGACGGCAGCGGGAGAAGCTCCATGCGTGGCGGTGAAAACCCCAGGTGATCGGAGTGCCGAAGGAGTAACGCTCTCAGGCCGAAGAACCGCTGACTGACGGCACCCTGGAAAGTCTGCTTACGCAGCGCCGACGGAGTCACGCTCTCAGGCATAGCGACGGGGATCAAGCAACGACGCCATGACCTGGTGCGATAAATGCTTGTCCCTTTTTACCAGGTCACAGGAATGGCTATGCCCATCGCTGCGCACCCCGATCATTTTGTAAATCGCCATATTGGCCCTGATGCTGCTGAGCAAAAACGCATGCTGCAGACATTAGGCTTTGAAAAAATTGAAGCATTAATTGATGCTGCCGTTCCCGCATCCATTCGCCAAGATAGTCCGCTGACATTAGCTCCCGCACAAAGTGAATCGGCCGCACTCAGTACGCTGCGCAATATGGCTGATCGTAATCAAGTTTGTCGCTCATTTATTGGCATGGGCTACAATGATTGCATCGTCCCTGGGGTTATTCAGCGCAATATTTTAGAAAACCCAGGTTGGTACACGCAATACACGCCCTATCAGGCGGAAATTTCACAAGGTCGTTTGGAAGGATTATTAAACTTTCAAACCATGATTAGTGATTTGACCGGATTACCAATTTCAAATGCATCGTTGTTAGATGAAGCAACCGCAGCTGCGGAAGCGATGACGATGTGCGCTGGAGCAAAAGGCGATCGCAATCGTTTTTTTGTCTCGCGTGATTGTCATCCGCAAACCATTGATGTTATTAAAACCCGCGCACAACCATTGGGCATTGAAGTATTAATTGGTGACTATCGTAATTTTTCATTTCCAGATGGTTTAATCGGTGTCTTATTACAATACCCAGCCACAGATGGCGCTGTTCGTGACTATCGTGAATTTATTGAGAAGACCCACGAAGCTGGTGGTTTAGCGGTTGTCGCGTGTGATTTATTAGCGCTCACCTTGCTAACACCTCCTGGGGAATTTGGTGCCGATATTGCGTTGGGTAATAGCCAACGCTTTGGCGTTCCCCTCGGATATGGCGGTCCACACGCCGCATTTTTATCTACGAAAGATGCTTACAAACGCATCATGCCTGGGCGTTTGGTTGGTGTCAGTCGTGATAGTTATGGTAATCCCGCCCTGCGATTAGCCCTGCAAACACGTGAGCAACATATTCGTCGTGAAAAAGCGACCTCGAATATTTGCACGGCGCAAGCGTTACTCGCCAATATGGCTGCTATGTATGCGGTTTATCATGGTCCAGAGGGACTGAAAAAAATTGCAACGCGCGTCCATGAACTCACTGGGTTATTAGCTGCTGGTCTTGAAAAATTAAATTACACCTACGGTCCAACTGTTTTCTTCGATACTTTGCGTATTGATGTTCCGCACCAAGAAGCAGAAATCTTGCGACTGGCCGCAGAACAAAATATTAACCTGCGTGTTTTAGATACGCACACCATCTGCGTTGCATTAGATGAGCGTACATCAGAAGCAGAAATTATTACCTTACTGATCATATTTAATGGTGGCCAAGAATTGCCGTTTAAATTAGACGATCTCACGCCAATTGCTGTTATCGGCAAAGAATTACAGCGTACGTCCCCTTATTTGCGTCACCCGGTATTTAATCGTTATCACAGTGAAACAGAAATGTTGCGCTATTTACGCCGCTTAGAAGCAAAAGATTTATCGTTGTGTCACAGCATGATTCCACTCGGTTCATGCACCATGAAATTAAATGCGACCGCCGAAATGTTGCCGGTGTCATGGCCTGAATTTTCCTCGATTCATCCCTTTGCGCCAAAATCACAAACGCAAGGCTATCAAGCCATGTTCCAACAATTGGAAGAATGGCTTGCAGCAATAACTGGATTTGCTGGTGTTTCTCTGCAACCCAACGCTGGCTCCCAAGGTGAATATGCCGGTTTGTTGGTTATTCGTGCCTGGCATGCCAGCCGTGGACAAGGCGAACGCAATGTGTGTTTAATTCCGATGTCGGCACACGGCACCAATCCCGCAACCGCCTCGATGGCTGGCATGCAAGTTATTCCGGTGGTCTGCGATGCGAACGGAAATATTGACGTCAATGATTTAAAAGCGAAGGCCGAAACACATAAAGATAAATTAGCCTGTTTAATGGTCACCTATCCATCAACACATGGCGTGTTTGAATCGGCGATTAAAGATATTTGTTCCATCGTGCATGATAATGGTGGACAGGTCTATATGGACGGCGCCAATATGAATGCGCAAGTTGGACTCACCAGTCCTGGATTAATTGGTGCTGATGTCTGTCATTTAAATTTACATAAAACCTTCTGTATTCCACATGGTGGTGGTGGACCAGGCATGGGACCGATTGGTGTTGGGCGTCATTTAGTTCCGTTCTTACCCAAACATCCCGTTGTCGATATGGGCGGTGATAAATTATTAGGAGCTGTTTCTGCTGCTCCATGGGGATCGGCGAGCATTTTAGTTATTTCGTGGATGTATATTGCGATGATGGGTGCTGAGGGATTAACCCAGGCTACTCGTGTTGCGATATTAAATGCCAACTACATGGCCAAACGTTTAGGCCCCTACTTCCCTGTTCTTTATGCTGGTAAGGGTGGATTGGTTGCCCATGAATGTATTATTGATTTACGACCATTTAAGGAATTCGGCATTGATGTCGAAGACGTTGCCAAACGATTAATTGATTACGGCTTCCATGCGCCAACCATGTCATTCCCAGTTCCAGGGACGCTCATGATTGAACCAACGGAAAGTGAATCGTTAGTTGAAATAGATCGATTCTGTGACGCCATGATTAGCATTCATGCTGAAATTATGGCGGTGGCGAATGGAGAAATAGACAAGAACGATAATCCACTCAAAAATGCTCCACATACTGCTGCGGCTGTAATGGCGAGTGAATGGACACATCCATATTCACGCGAAGAAGCGGCTTTCCCTAGTGCATGGATGCGCGAAGCGAAGTTCTGGTCTTCGGTTGGTCGCGTAAATAATGCATATGGCGATCGTAATTTAATTTGTTCCTGCGTTGGCATGGAGGCCTTCGCCTCCTAGTTATCAAACCATATTGGACAACACATAAACCGTCGGATACAAGTCCGACGGTTTATTTTCGTAATAACTAGAACAAGTTATAACTCATACCAATTCCGGCTCACTATATCCTAAATAATAAGACACTTACATGGAGGACCGGAGAAACGGAGAAATACCAAGGTGGAAATCCTGTGGTTATTGAAAAAAAGCACAGCTTTCCTCTTC